>JBFYPS010000202.1:0-11887 GCA_041303135.1 Crocinitomicaceae bacterium
ACTTTGATAACGGACAAGCTGTGCTTGACTTTGTAGAAAAAACAATTCCTGATGTTATCATTATTGACATTGACATGCCGCAAAAAAGTGGATTGGAAGTTTGCAAATTTCTTTTCGAAAAACAAATTGAAGCCAAAATAATCATTCTTACAATGCACAAAGACATTGAAATGCTTCGGATGGCATTTCACTACGGCGCCAAAGGTTATATGGTCAAGGAAAACACCTCTGAAGAATTGGTTGAATGCATTCAAGCTGTGATTGACGGAGGAAATTACCTTTCTAAAATTGTCAGAGATCAAGCAAACACCTTGTTTTCCAATCAAAAGATCAGCAACAAAATAACCATGGAAATTCAATCTTTGACCCAAACTGAATTGAAAACCTTGAAATTGGTTAGCAAAAATTATTCTAGCAAGGACATCGCAGAACTGCTTTTTATTTCAGTAAAATCTGTAGACAATAATCGATCTCGAATCTGCAAAAAATTAAACCTCGATCCGAAAAAAAACAGTTTGCTGATGTGGGTGATGGAAAATAAACACATCATTGATAATATCGACGAAATCAATTAATCATTGTGAAAATTCCTGCTTTCTGCATCTCTAAAATTAAAAAACCTGCATACAAAATAGCAAACAATTAAACTTTCAACATCTTGCACAAAATGATTGTAGAATAGAACGAGTTTTTAATTATATTTGTTCAGTTCACTATTTCGGAAACTTATGAAAGCTATTTATGTGTTTCGTTTTTTCATTATCAGTTGCCTTTTTTTAAATGTAACTTATTTGAATGCCCAAAATAGTGAAATTGATAATCTAAAAAAGCAGTTAAGCGCAAATCCTTCAGACACCACAAAATGCTATATTTTAAACGAACTTGTAGAATTAACTGGTGACGATGAATGGCCAGCTTTTAACCAGGAATTAAAAAATTACTGCGAAAAGAAACTGAAAACCACCTCACGGAAATCAAACTTCTATAAAACTTACAAAAGATATTTAGCAGAATCAATTAACAACATCGGATTTTTAGCCATGTATCAAGGTGATATGAAAAATGCCTTGAAAAATTATCAATCTAGCTTGTTGATTCATCAAGAAATAGATAATTATAACGGAATCGCAGTTTCATTAAATAACATTGGTGCCGTTTTTGAAAATCAAGGAGACATTATTCAAGCATTAAACTACTATGACAGAAGCTTGAAAATCAAGGAAAAACTTAAAAATGATCAAGGAATCGCTAACTCCTTAAACAATATAGGCTTGATTTATAGCAACTTGGGAGATTACATCAATGCACTTAAAGCCTTTAAAAGGAGTTTGAAAATAGAACAAAAACTAAAAAATGACAACGGTATTGGTACTTCCTATCACAATATCGGACTTGTTTATTCAAAACTCGGGAATAGCAAGGAAGCCGAAATAAACTACTATATGGCTTTGCAAATTTTTGAAAAAACAGAAGACGATCAAGGAAAAGCATACTGTTTGTATAATCTTGGTGAAATTGCACAAAAAAGAAAAAAATACAATCAAGCGTTGACATTTTACAACAAATCATTGGTTATTAGACGTAAAATCCAAGAGAAAAAAGGAGTAGCAATTTCTCTTCATGCGATTTCACAAATTTACTTCATTCAAAATGACATCCAAAATTCAAAAATATTTGCCAGCGAAAGTTTAAAATTAGCTCAAGAACTAGGTTATCCAGAAGTCATTAAAAATGCTGCCAATCAATTATACAAAATAAATAAAAGTGCTCAAAATTTCGACGAAGCTCTCAGAATGCTTGAACTTTACCGGAAAATGAATGACAGTATTTATAATATTGAAACACAAAAAGCATCGTCGAGACATCAATTGAATTATGAATTCAAAAGGAAGGAAGAAAAATACAAAGCTGAACAAGAAAAAAAAGATCTGATTTATCGCAACAAAGCCAAACAGCAAACCATCATCAATTGGTTTAGTATTGGCGTGATTTCAGTTATTATTTTCTTTTCTGCTATTCTTTTTAAACGGTTTAAAGTCTCGCAAAAGCAAAGAGAAATCATTTCTCAAAAAGAAAATGAAACACAAAAACAGAAAAAAATACTTGAACTTAAAAATCAGGAAATTACAGACTCAATTTGGTACGCAAAAAGAATCCAATCAGCTATTCTGCCTGCCGAAAAATATATCAAAAAAATACTTCCTGATCATTTCGTTCTCTATCAGCCAAAGGACATTGTAGCAGGTGATTTCTATTGGTTTGAGAAAGTGGAAGATTTGATATTTTTCGCTGTTGCTGACTGTACTGGACATGGTGTACCTGGTGCGATGGTCAGTGTGGTATGTCACAATGCACTAAATCGATGTATTCGAGAATTTCACCTAACTGATCCTGGAGAAATTTTGAATTCCGCACGCTCAATTATCAATGAAGAATTTGAAAAATCTGACGAAAATGTAAACGACGGAATGGACATTTCGCTCGGGATTCTAGACAAAAAAAATTACAAACTTTGTTGGGCGGGCGCCAACAATCCACTTTGGATTCTCCGAAAAGAAGAAATCATTGAATTCAAACCTGACAAACAACCTGTTGGCAAATACTATTCAGAAAAACCGTTCAATAGCCATGAAATTGAATTAAATTATGGAGATACATTATATATGCTAACAGATGGATTTCAAGATCAATTCGGAGGAGAATTTGGGAAAAAATTCAAAGCCAAGCAAATCAAAGAAATGATCCTTGCAAATTCTGATAGTAATCTCTCAAAACAATCTCATGTTTTCAACAAAACTTTGGAAAAATGGAAAGGTGAACTCGAACAAGTGGATGATATTTGTATGGTTGGAATCAAAATTAAATAAGGAATTCGCCATTTACTCTTGGAACTTCAAATTATTCTAATAAATTTGTAATCAACAAGCTAATCAATTAATTTCATATAAATGAAAAGAATTTTATACTTATACTTGTTTTGCGCGCATTCTCTTGCTTTTTCTCAAGAAGAAAGACCAAAAAAATTCATCAGTCAACAAATCGGTACTTTGGGATTTGGACTTGAATACAATCATGGTTTCACAAATCGCTTTTCATTGAGAGGAAATATAAATTATTTTCAATTAAATCAAAAAATAACCTATTCAAACACTGTCCTCTTTGAAAAATACAGATTGTTTCGAATTGCCGGGATTGGCGTCATTGCAGATTGGAGGTTTCTTGAAAATGTTCCCAATTGGAAAGTCTCTGCTGGTTTGTATTTAGTTAGCAGAAAAGCAAGTGAAACTAGAGACTATATTTATGTAAATGAGGATTTCACTGAAGATTTAGGACGATTAAGCATTGAATTTTCTGCATTTCCTGTCAATCCTTATGTGGGTTTTTTATATGGAAATTTTAAATCAACCAAACCAATCACCTATTCAATAGAATTTGGTACGCTTTTTCATGGACAACCAAAAGTAGAATTTACGGGCACAGGAAGGATCGAACAAACAACACAGCAAGTAGATATTATCAGAGATAATGTTAAAAATTATATGTTTTATCCTGTCTTGAATTTTAAACTCAACTACAAACTGAAATAATATGAAAACAGTAAACTATTTCAGAAAATCTTTTGGTTTCACACTTCTTTTTATAGCAGCATTTGGAACTAATAGCTGTAAAAAGCCACTAGATAATGTAGATTTAATCATCAGTACCAAAATTTCAGAAGCTACTGTTTCAATTCAATTTATCGATGCAGCCACGGGGGAACAAGTTGGATTCGATAATACCTCTAAAAAAGTAATCGTTGAAATCGAAGGTGAAGACCAAGCAATGATAACAGACAACGCTGGATCATCAACCATCAAAACAAATAATGGATTTTTAACCCTCGCTGTTAAAAAAGGAATCATTCCTTCAGAATCAAATACCATTAATTTTCACCTAGTTGCGAGTGCCAATGATTATGTAACTACTACCCTTCCAATCACAATACGTGATAAAGGAACTCAACATTTTGTTGTTTACATGGTGGACATTAATAATCCACCAAATGGTGTTGGAGCAATTGTTAATACTGCATTGACGACGGATGCAAATGGTGCAACTTTAAGTGATTTAACCATCACAACGCCTTCCGTGAACACATCCTTTGAAAACACAAGTGCTACATTAAATATTCCTGCAGGTACAGTTTTATTGGATGAAGATTTTGTTCCTGTTACAGGAACTATCACAACAACATTTGTCTACTTTAATAACCAAGATGAAGGTTCATTGAAGTCATTTCCAGGCGGATTCAATGCTACAACTGCGACATCTAATGATTTGGTTTTCAAAACTGGAGGATATGTTTCGTTGGTTCTTAAAAATGGCGGAGGAAAAGAAGTAAAAAACTTTGGTTCTGCTGTACAAATGAGCGTTGAAATTCCACCAACTTCAACTGATAACAACGGTGTTTTACTGCAATCTGGAATGACACTTCCGATTTGGAGCTATCAAACTTCAACTGGAATTTGGACCAATGAATCACAGCCGCTGATTAATATTAATGGAACGTCAGGCAAACTTGAAGTGAATTTTTCTTTGACTCATTTGTCGTACTGGAATTTACACATGAAAAATGCAAACACATGTCCATTAGGCGGTTCATTTACAGTCACAAGTAGCATTACTGCGCCAACAAACTACATCGGTGCTTGGTATTATGCAGACGGAACTTTATTTAGAAAAACATATTTCAACGCAGTTAACCAATCGGTAATTCCAATTTTAAATGCTCCATCAGCGCAACCGTTGAAATTTAAAGTCTTTAAAAACAACTGTGATTATCAAAGTGGAAATGTTTTAACTTCCATGACAATGGCTGATCTATGTTCAGGTAATTATCTGGTTAATCTTCCTGCACAGAATTTGAATCCAAGTGTAAACGTAACTGTAAATGCAACTTGTGACAATAAACCTGGACGAATTTACAGACCAACGATTACCATTTACGCCAAAGAAATTGGCAGTACTTGTGGAAACAATAATTGGCAATATGTAGGTGAAATGGTCGATGGTCACTTGCTAACAAATACTTTCACACAAGGAAAAACATACCAAATCGGATCCATGTTTGGGAACAAATGGCAGATTTCTGATGAAACATACACGGTGCTAGAAACAGATTACATCTTCAATCAAGTTTTACCTGTTAACATCTGTAATTTAATTGATTAAAACAAAAAACGTCCTCAAAGCATGAGGACGTTTTTTACTAAAAGACACCTAAATTTTCAATTATTTATTTGAATGTAAGGCAATATAGTTTCCATCAATGTCTTCAAACATACCTCGAAAACCAATCTGTGGACTTATCATTGTTTTGCCAGTGATTACTTTTCCTCCAGCTGCTTCTACTCTATCAAGTACCAATTGTAAATCTGGATTTCCATTGAGGTAAACAATTGAACCATTTTTATTGGGCGTGTGGTTAGGACTTTTAACCAATGCTCCGCCAATCTTAGGTGGTTCACAAGGAAAAACAATCATCGAAAAACCACCAACTTCCATTGGAAATAAATCGATTTGTAAAATTGATCCATAAAACTTTCTAGAATTTTCCAAATTTGAAACTGGAATTTCAAACCAATTCAACGCATTGGTTGTTGCACTCATTTTTTCCATTCTGCTTGATTTAAATTACTATTTCTTTTCCGCTGTTAAGGCATAAACCATGGGAATTCTTCGTCCTAAATGCTTTATAACATATTGATCTTCATCTATTTTTTCTGTACCACTAAAACAATTGTATGGAGAATAATCAAATTCTTTAAATTGATTCAATGTCAATCCATTTCCCATCAAAGCTGTCAATACTTCACCCAAATCGTGGTTCCACATCATATAAGTTTGCTCAATTTCTGCGGTCCTATCAGCATAAGTGTCCGTTTCATTTTCTATAATCGTTTCCGCATTAAAATAATTGTACGAAACCTTTTCAAAAGCATCATCAAACATCCAAACGACTGGATGAAATTCTACAAAAACAAATTTACCTTTAGGTTTTAAAAAATGAGAAACAATTTCAGCCCAACGATTCATGTCTGGCAACCAACCTATCGTTCCATAACTGGTAAATACAATATCAAATTGTTCGTCTAGATGATTTTTCAAATCATAAATGTCACATTGTATAAACTTGGCATTTAAATTCATTGTACCAGCTATTTCTGTAGCTTTATCAATCGCTTTGTCTGACAAATCTACACCAACTACAGTTGCGCCCATTCGAGCCATCGAAATCGAATCTTGTCCAAAATGACATTGCAAATGCAAAACTTTTTTCCCTTTTAGATCTCCCAACAACTCTAATTCTATAGATTTCAAAGAATTCTTTCCATTTAAAAAATTTTCCATGTCGTAGAATTCCGACGAAACGTGCGTATCTACCCTACTATTCCAAGATTTTTTATTAATTTCAATATAGTTGTCCATCATACTTAAATTTGTAAGCCTGAATAAAGGTATCAATTCAGTTTAAATTCATTATCAATAATTCAAAAAAAATGAAAATCAGATTCTTTTTATCACTTTTATCAATCATCTTATTAGGTAATTCTATCCTCTCTCAAATTCAAGTAGTTGGTGCAATGAAAAACGTTATGTGGAAAGGTCAGTTGCAAGGAATCATTGATTTAGATACAATTAAAAATCAAAAACACCTATACGGCATGGGTCCTATTGAAGATTTAAGTGGTGAAATTTTAATCCTCGATGGCCATTTTTATCAATCTCACGTTTTGTCTGATACAAGCATGAAAGTCAATGAATCCTCCAAAGTAAAAGCACCTTTTTTTGCCTATCAATGCATTGAAAACTGGCAAAAATTAAATCTTCCTGATTCAATTATCGATTTAAAATCATTGGAAAATTTCTTGTACAATACACAGGATTCACTGTTTAAATCTGGTTTATCTCAACCTTTCTTCTTTAAAATTTCTGCAATTATCGAAGAAGCCAATATTCACATTGTCAATCATCCCAAAGGAAAAAAAGTGAAATCTCCAGAGGATGCGCATCAAGGACAAAAAAATTACATTTTAAAATCTGAAAAAATTGAACTCTTAGGATTTTTCTCAACGGAACATCAGACAATTTTTACACATCATGACACTTTTTTACACCTGCATTTAATAACTGATGATAAAATGAAAATGGGACACTTAGAATCAATTCTTTTTCAAAAAGGTCAAATTAAATTAGAGATTCCAAAAAATTAGCGCACAAAAAAAGTCCTGAAAATGATTTCCAGGACTTCTAAAAAAAAGATTTATTTTATATGAAAAGCAAAATAAAGTAGTAAATTCCAGCAGCTAATAAAGCACTTACAGGAATTGTTAGTATCCAAGCCCACAATAAATTGATGGTAACACCCCAACGAACTGCACTTAGTCTTCTAGTTGCTCCAACTCCTATAATCGAACCTGTAATAGTATGCGTTGTAGAAACTGGAATACCTAATTGAGAAACTGTAAACAATGTCAAAGCTCCTGCAGTTTCAGCACAAACACCTTCCAATGGTGTAACTTTGGTGATTTTCGTTCCCATTGTTTTCACAATTTTCCAACCTCCCATCAATGTACCTAAACCAATCATCAAATAACAGCCAAAAGAAATCCAAAATGGCATTGTCTCTGATTTTACCTTCGTTTTAATACTATGATCGCTTAACAAAGTTGAATCTTCCTTTTTAACATGCTCGTCAAAAAGTGAGGCATACTTATAATCTTTATTCAATGATTTTTTAGCAAAAATCAATTCTCTTGAACTCGCATCAAATATAGAATCTCCTTTTGTATAAATATGCAAATGATCTCCTTCTTCGTGCAAACTATCCGTTACAACATACTCTGGTTTGAATTTTTGCTTGTGACCGTCTTCACTGTGAAATTCAATTTGCATCATTTCAGATATTTGCAAATATTTAGGGATATCAGCATCTACCTTTCCATCTCGAGCCATATTTCCATAAACCATCAAGGCAGCACAAATAATTCCCATTACTTTTTGAGAATCTGCACCCCCATGTCCAAGTGAAAAGGCTGCTGATGAAAGTAACTGTAATTTCTTGTACATGTTTGACTCTTTCATCGCAGATTGCTTTTTGCCATGAAATAATTGATACCAAGTATAAGTTAACACAAATAACACCAACATTCCAATAACAATGTACATCATAATTGGCTTCATATCCATATAGTCAATCATATACATCATCATGTAGATCGTAATTGCTGAAAGCAATAAAATCCAAAATATTTTCTTGGCATAAGACCTGCTAATAGTTACCAACGCAATCACAAAAGCTATAAAACCACCAATAAAAGGAGCTAAGAAAATGAATAAAACAACTTTTAATATTTCTCCAGTAGCAATTACGTCAAATCCTCCATGGGCAACGGCTGCACCAGCAAAACCACCTATCAATGTATGTGATGAACTTGAAGGCAAGCCCAATCTCCATGTTAATAAATTCCAAAATGTCGCTGCGATTAATCCTGCCAAAATAACCCAAAGATCGATGGCACTATTGTCAACTGTTTTCGCAACTGTATTTCCTACACTCATATCAAAAACCCAAAAAGCAATGATGTTGAACCCCGCGGCCCATACAACAGCTTGAAAAGGAGAAAGTACTTTGGTAGAAACGACCGTCGCAATTGAATTTGCTGCATCATGAAAACCATTGACCAAATCAAACAATAAGGCAATGACAATCACAATGATTAATAATGTAAACATAGTTTCTTGTTTGAAAGTTAAAGCAAATACTTAAGCGTATTTAACAACAATAGATTCAATCACATTCCCTGCATCTTCACATTTGTCAGTTGCAACCTCCATGATTTGATAAATTTCTCTTTTCTTGATCAGTTGCTTAGCGTCTGGCTCTGTATCAAACAAGCGTTCAATGCTCATATCAAAAATATCATCTGCTTGATTTTCAGCAGAATTGATCTTAATAACACATTCAACAATTTTTTGCGTGTTTTTTAAATTTCTCAACTCACTCACCGCACTATTTACAGCCAAAACAGCATCATAAATCACATCTGCCATCTTTTGAATCCCTTGATCGAAAGGATCTACCTTGTAAAAATTGATTTTTTTAGCAGATGAATAAATATAGTCACAAATATCATCCAAGGCAGTTGCCAAACTATGAATATCTTCTCTATCAAAAGGAGTGATGAAATTTTTACCTAATTCTACAAAGATTTGGTGAGTCAATTCATCATTTTGGTGCTCTAACTCTTCCATTTCTAAAATCAAAGAAGCTCTTTTATTAAAATCAGCTTCGTTTACAACTTGAACAAGCTTGCCTGCAATTGATTCTAGATTAGAACTAGCAGTTTCAAAAAGTGTATAAAACACTCTGTCTTTTGGAAGAAAAAACTTTAAAATATTTGCCATTATCGTGTTAATTTTTACGCAAAAGTATATGGATTTTTGAGAGTAAATAATTTTCAACCTATTTGTTAACGTAAAGATAATTTTAACAAAATCGACACCAATGAATTCCGCGTAAACAAATACAAAACAGACCTTTAATGTAAAGCTGTTTTTTTAATATTACTAAAATGTTAACAATTATTAAAATAATATTACCAAATATTACCTATTTCTAAACTTTTTGAGTCAGTAAATTCCTTTAGCACAAGAAAACAGCTAAAAACAGCACTAATATTAACTAAATATTAAGAAGGTTAATTAAAAGTTACCTTTTATTAATTCAATATTAATACAATGTTAAAAGCAATAGTTTTGGCGAAAAATTAGCAAAAATGGAACAAAAAACATTCTTTAAATCATTAACAGCAAAACTTTTTATAAAGAGTATTTTTTACAAAAACACCTTGGTTATCATTGTGTTATTACTTTTTACTATAGGAACCACCTTTGAATCAACGGCTCAAAATGACAGTTTAAAATCAGAAATTCCAGTTGATAAAACCCAAAAAAAATGGTTTGAAAATTTTTCAATAAGAGGATATGCACAAATTCGCTATAATCGATTATTAGAAACCAATGAAAATTTAGGATGTGAACAATGTGATAAATCATGGGGAAAAGATGGTGGATTTTTTATCAGAAGAACAAGAATAATCTTTTATGGACAAGTAAGTAAAAAAGTCTACTTTTATATTCAACCTGATTTTGCAAGTAGCCCTTCGTCTGACAAATTACATTTTGCGCAGTTAAGAGATGCATACTTCGATATAGGAATAGATAATGAAAATGAATTTAGATTTCGCATTGGGCAAAGTAAGGTTCCATATGGTTTTGAAAACATGCAATCAAGTCAAAATCGAATATCTTTGGATAGAAATGATGCGCTCAATAGTGCTGTTTCGAATGAAAGAGACTTAGGCGTATTCTTCTATTGGGCACCTAAAAACAAAAGAAAACTCTTCTCTTCTTTGGTAAATGATGGTCTAAAAGGTAGTGGTGACTATGGTCTTTTTGCAATTGGAGCGTATAATGGTCAAACTGCAAATAATTTAGAACTAAATAATGAACCACACCTAGTTGGTCGCTTTACGTATCCTTTTGAGTTTAAAAAACAAACTTTTGAATTAGGGTTGCAAGCATACACAGGAAAATGGGTGATGCCAAAAACTAATCTAAGTACTGGAGTAAAAACAAATTCAAATTTAAATTATCTAGATCAAAGAATTGCCGCTACAGCGGTTATTTATCCTAAACCTTTTGGCATTCAAGCTGAATATACCATTGGAAAAGGACCAGAATTCAACAAAATAAACGATTCAATTGAAGTTACACCATTGCAAGGTGGATATGTAACACTGAGCTACTTTATAAATATGAAAAAACAAATTCTAATACCTTTTGTAAAATATCAATACTATGATGGCGGGAAAAAACACGAAAAAGATGCCAGAAGTTACCAGGTAAAAGAATTAGAAATTGGCGCTGAATGGCAATTTAACAAAAATTTTGAACTTGTTCTCAACTATACAATTTCAAGAAGAAGATATGAAGATTTCAGTAAACAAGATAATTTACAAACAGGTAACCTATTAAGGATCCAAGCACAAATGAATTTCTAAAAATCACCTTTCAAATGTCTTTTTCAAAAGTATTGAAAAACGAAAAATACTTATTAAACATAAAAGAACAAAATATTAATTAGTTGATTCAAACTTATAACCAATCCCTTTTACAGTTTTAATAAAATTGTCGCCTATCTTTTCTCTTAACTTCCTTACATGTACATCAATTGTCCTATCACCTACAACTATATCTGATCCCCAAACCTTTTCTAAAATTTGATCTCTTTCGAAAACAATATCAGGACGTGAAGCCAAAAGTGCTAGCAATTCAAACTCTTTTTTAGGTAAATGAATTGGTTCTCCATTTTTATAAACTAAATACTTTTCTCTATTAATTACCAATTCTTCAACTGCCTCATCCTCTAAAAGAATAGGAACTGACTTACGCCTCAAAATTGCATTGATTCTACTTACCAAAACACGAGGTTTAACAGGCTTAGAAATATAATCATCTGCACCAGCATCCAATCCAGCAATTTGACTGTAATCTTCTCCTCTAGCTGTCAAAAAACACACCAAGGTGGATTCAAATCCAGGAATCTTTCTAAGTGCTTCACAAACTTCTATTCCATCCATGTGAGGCATCATTACATCTAAAATAATCAAATCAGGCTTGAAAGATTTAGCTATTTCTATTCCTTCCAAACCATTGGACGCAACTTCAACTTCAAAACCTTCCTTTAACAAATTGTATTTTAAAATTTCTAAAATATCAATTTCATCATCTATGATTAATATTGAGCTCATGGAATTAATTTAAAAATAATATAATCCTAAAA
>JBFYPS010000203.1:0-6019 GCA_041303135.1 Crocinitomicaceae bacterium
TTTTCATCCAATGCTTTTGCTTTGAACAAAGAATCGATTGTTTTCGCCTTGATATCAAGCACTTCAGTTTGAGCGAAAACCGTACAAGAAAATAGAATAAAAAATAAGGTAGAAAATCGTCTTAAAAAATTCATTTTTATTCTACAAATTTTCCAAAATTTTGAAGAAAATATCTCTTTTTGCAGGACTCAAAGGAACTTCTGAACCATCTTTCATCACTACAGAACCACCATTTCCTTTGTCGTATCTCTCCACAAAATCAAGGTTGATTAAGTGAGATTGTTGGACACGCAAAAAGTTGTAACCTGTCAAAAGCGTTTCGTAATCTTTCAAGGTTTTAGAAACCAAGATTTTTTTGCCTTCCGTTAAGAAAAAAGAAGTGTAATTTCGATCAGCTTCGCAACGTACAATTTTATCTAAATCAACCACATGCACGCTTTCTTGGGTTTTCAAAACCAACCTTCTTTTTTGCGTTGGTTGCATGTTTAATTGCAAAGCTTCAAATTGACTTTCCTCGCGTTTATGATCGATTGTATTTACTGCACGAAGTACAGCTTGCTTCAAATCTTCAGAATCGATGGGTTTCAAAATGTAATCCAATGCACTGAATTTAATTGCTTTGATGGCAAATTCTTCATGTGCGGTAATAAATATTACTTCAAAGTTTTTTTGAGGAATCATTTTAAGCAAATCAAAACCAGTGCCGTCTGGCATTTGAATATCTAAAAAAACCAAATCTGGATGAATTGTTTCAATCGCTTGCAAACCAGTCTCAACACTTTCTCCAAGTGGGAAAGTTTCAATACCAAGTCCAAAAGATTCAATCATTTTAGCGATTAATTCTCTTGTTCTTTTCTCGTCATCAATAATTACTGCTTTCATGTTTATGAAATTTTAATTTTGCGCATTAACACGATAAGGTATCGAAATTAACACTTTTGTTCCAGTTTCTTCAATTTTATTGTAATCTTCTATCAACATAAATCCTTCCGCACGGTATTTTTTGTTCAAATTATCTATTCGATCACTCGTAATTTTCATCGCCATACTCTTATGATCGGAACTTTTCTTGTTTTGTTCAGCGCCTTTTCTTCCCACTCCATTGTCTTCAATTGTAATGAAAAGCATTTTGTTTTTTTCAAAGAAATGTACATGAATAAATCCATCTTCTTTCAAGTGCAAACGCCCGTGTTCAATGGCATTTTCAATGAAAGGTTGCGTAATCATTGGCGGAATAATTGCGCCTTCATCCAACAATTTTTGATCCACTTTAATCTCAAAATCGAATCGTTCTTCGAATCTCAATTTTTGTATACTCAAATATTTGTCCAAAATATCAACCTCCGTTTCCATCGGGATAAATTCTTTGGATGAATTTTCCAAAATTAAACGCATCAACTTGGAAAAATTAACCAAAAACCGCGACGAATTTTGAGTATCATTGTCATAAATGTAACTCTGAATCACCGACATCGCATTGAAAACAAAGTGCGGGTTCATTTGCGTTCTCAACAAAGTCTGATTCATTTCAGCTTCTTGTTGTTGCTGTTTAATCTTCGTTTGATTCCAACGATAAAAACCAATAATTCCACCTAAAACGAGCAAAATTGCAAAACCTGTGATAATGTAGGCCTGCAAATTATTTTTCAATTGTACGTTCTCTAATTTGGTTGAAGTTAAGGTTTTTTCTTGTTTTTGTCGTTCAATCGAGTCAGCTTGCACAGAAATCAATCTTTCTCTTTGTTCTGATCGATATAACTCATTCAACTCAGCGATTTTAGCACTTGATTCTATGGTTTTGGCACTGTCAGCGTAATCTGCATATAATTTCAAATATTTTTGCGCCAATTTGTAATTATTCGTTTTCTCATACACTTCTGAAATCGCTCGATATGTACTGTAAATTGCGCCCTTAAATCCAAATTGAGAGCGGATTTCTACCGAACGATTCAGATAATTCAAGGCGTTTGCATGCTTTCCTTGTTTTTCAAATACAATTCCAACGTTGTTGTACACCGTTGCAATACTTTCTTTATTTCCACTTGATTCAAAAAACACCAATGCTTTGTTGTAATTACTTAACGCTTTGGGATAATTTTTCTGTACGCGGTAAATGTCTCCCAAGTTATTGTGGGCAATTCCTAAACCATCAAAATCATTTAATGTAGTCAATATTTTTACTGCTCTACTTTGAAAATCAATCGCCTTATCATAATCTTTATCAATTCTGTAAATGATCCCTAAATTGACCAAAGCCAACGCTATCAATCTTTTATCCTTCAGTTTGGCTGCAACATCTTGCACTTGGACAAAATACAATTCAGCTTCTCGGTAATTTAAAATCGACAATTGTGATTCTCCTAAATCGAGCGAATATTTGGCCATTTTCGGTAAATCTTCCACTTCGGAAGCCAATTGAAGTGCAATCAAGTTTTTGGAAACACTCAACTCTACTTGTCCAAAATAAGCGTAAACTGTAGCTTGCGTATTAAAAGCAGCAGCCATGGCACTTTTGTTTGCAGAACGACGACCAAATTGGATTGCTTCTTTCACAAAAAACATCGCGCTGTCTTTCTGATTACGCTGAATTTCTTTTAGCGCAAACATGGAGAAAGTTACAGAAATTTCTTTATTGTCACGACTTTTTTTACTCAATTTCAAAGCTTGTTTCAAATAGAAGTCAGACTGTTCAAAATCCCTTGAATTGATGTAATATTCCCCTAATTTTTGATTAATTTCTAAATTTACTTTGGGAGAATTTAGTTTTTCTTGATAAGGTTGTAGTTGCAATATTTTTCGAAAATAAACATCTCGATCTCCATGGATTTTATCAATGTCGGCATCAAAAACCAAGGCATAAAATTTTTCGTAATTTCCATGTTTTTCACAAAGATTCAACAAAACAAAACGCATTGAATCTGCTTTTTGCAAGTTTGAAGATTGATACTTTTTCCCCAAATCATACATTTTCCAAAAATAATCCTTGGAATTTTTATCTTGGGGATATAATTTCATTTGTGCATACGAAAATGTACCCAAAGTTGTCACCATGAATAGCAAAATCAAACGGAAATGAAAAAATTTTAAGTTCATCTAGGGCACTAATTTAAGGTTAATTCGTGATTACGCAAATGTAAATTTTTTCGTGCTTTTGTTTATTGAACTGAAATTAAAAGATTGTCATTAAACATCAATCACTTTTGATTGAATCCAATATCGTTCATATTCCTATCTTTGCACTTTCAAATGTGAATCACATCGACTATGGAGTACAATTTTCGTGAAATCGAAGCAAAATGGCGCCAATTCTGGGCTGAGAATCAAACATTCAAGGCAGAAGATAATTCTGAAAAACCTAAATATTATGTGTTAGACATGTTTCCTTATCCTTCGGGAGCCGGTTTGCATGTTGGACATCCGCTAGGATACATTGCTTCAGATATTTTTGCGCGCTACAAACGTTTGCAAGGTTTCAACGTGTTGCATCCAATGGGCTACGATTCTTTTGGACTTCCAGCAGAACAATATGCGATTCAAACTGGACAACATCCTGATAAAACGACTAAAGAAAACATTGCACGCTACCGTGAACAATTGGATAAAATTGGATTTTCATTTGACTGGTCGAGAGAAGTAAGAACTTCCAGTCCAGAATATTACAAATGGACACAATGGATTTTCACGCAACTTTTTGATTGCTGGTACAACAATAAAACCCAACAAGCAGAACGCATTTCAGAACTGGAATTGATTTTTGCAAGTGTTGGAAATACGGTCATTGATGCAACAACCGATTGCGAAGAAACATTCAATGCGGAAACTTGGAATGGATTTGATCACGAGAAAAAAGAATCGATTTTACAACAATATCGCTTGGCCTATTTGGCTGATTCTTGGGTGAATTGGTGTCCTGCGTTGGGAACAGTATTGGCAAATGATGAAGTCATCAACGGCGTTTCTGAGCGTGGCGGACATCCAGTGGAACAAAAGAAAATGCGCCAATGGTCGATGCGAATTAAAGCTTATGCAGAGCGTTTAATCACTGGTTTGGACGGTTTAGATTGGACTGATTCAATCAAGGATCAACAACGCAATTGGATCGGAAAATCGCAAGGTTGTTCTGTAAACTTCCCTGTTTCGGAAGAAATCGATGAATCAATCGAAGTCTTCACCACACGCCCTGACACCATTTTCGGTGTTTCATTTCTCGTATTGGCTCCTGAACATCCTTTGGTAGCAAAATTGACGACAGAAGACAAACGTGAAGCCGTTGAAAATTACGTGAAAGCATCTTCGTTGAAAACTGAGCGCGATCGCCAAGCGAATGTCAAAAATATTACAGGAGAATTTATTGGTTCGTATGCAGTTCATCCGTTTACGGGCGAAAAAGTGCAATTGTGGATTGGTGATTATGTTTTAGCTTCCTATGGAACCGGCGCTGTAATGGCCGTTCCATGTGGCGACCAACGCGATTGGGATTTTGCGAATCATTTTGGCTTGGAGATCAAGAATATTTTTGAAAACATTGATATTTCTGAAGCGGCTTACACCGAAAAAGAAGGGAAAATCGCAGATTCTGGATTTTTGACTGGTTTGTCCGTGAAAGAAGCGATGAAAGCCGCGATTGAGGCGATTGAAACAAAAGAACTAGGAAAAGGAAAAACGAATTACCGTTTGCGTGATGCAGTTTTTTCTAGACAAAGATATTGGGGCGAACCGTTTCCTGTGTATTACAAAAACGGAAAACCGCACATGATTGACGCGCGCTACATGCCGATTATTTTACCGGAAGTAGAAAAATATTTGCCAACAGAAGACGGACAACCACCATTAGGAAATGCGCCTGTTTGGGCTTGGGACACGGTGGACAATCAAATCGTCGACAATGTGAACATAGACCATGAAACCGTTTTCCCGATGGAATTGAACACTATGCCAGGTTGGGCAGGAAGTTCTTGGTATTTCTTGCGCTACATGGATCCGCACAACGAGCAAGAATTTGTGAGCAAGGAAAAAGTGGATTACTGGAAAAATGTAGATTTATACATCGGTGGTTCAGAACACGCGACAGGACACTTGTTGTACGCCCGTTTTTGGACGAAATTCTTGTATGATTTAGGTTTTATTGGATTCGATGAGCCTTTTCAAAAGATGATCAATCAAGGGATGATTTTGGGGAGATCGAGTTTGGTTTACAGAGTTGCAGCAAGACCGATAATTTCTGTTGAAGACAAAATTCAAGAGGGAAAACTAAAAGATTTTGTAAACGATAATTTTGTTTTTGTAACTGCAAGCAGAATCAATGATTTTAGAGAATCAGACCAATTCAATGAAATACTTACAAAATTAACAGTCAAATTATCGAGAGAATTTAACCTTTCTGAAGATGCAATTAAAATGGATTTATTCAATTCAGTTGCACCATTACACGTCGACATTTCCATCGTTGACAACGATAAATTAGACATTGAAGCATTCAAAAATTCACGAGAAGAATACAAAAACGCAGAATTTATTTTGGAAGAAGATAGAACTTACATCTGTGGTTCTGAGGTTGAAAAAATGTCCAAATCGAAATTCAACGTTCAAACTCCAGACGAGTTGGTTGAAAAATTCGGTGCGGACACTTTGCGTATGTACGAAATGTTTTTGGGTCCATTGGAGCAAAGTAAACCTTGGGATACGAAAGGTATCAACGGCGTACACAATTTCTTGCGCAAATTTTGGCGTTTGTTTCACGACCAAACAGGAAATTTGTTGATTTCAGACGAAGCGCCAAGCAAAGATTCATTGAAAACCTTGCACAAGACGATTCAAAAAATCAGCATTGATTTGGAACGTTTTTCATTCAATACAGGCGTTTCAAACTTCATGATAGCTGTGAATGAGTTGGGCGAGCAAAAATGCAACAACCGCGCAATTTTGAAAGATTTGTTGATTATGTTGTCACCTTACGCGCCGCACATTTCAGAAGAATTGTGGGTAAAACTAGGTTACGAAGCAGGTTCCATCAACGTAG
>JBFYPS010000204.1:0-2686 GCA_041303135.1 Crocinitomicaceae bacterium
GCAATTCACTATTAATCCCCGCGATGTAGGATAGAAAAGCTTTCCAAGCAAAGAAAGAAAAACATTCTTGGATCCATTCCATGCCGCCGCATGTCCAAATAATGAAATCATAAAAGTTAGCGGGAAATAGACCGCCAATAATGTCAAGAGAGTAATAATAGCTGCTTTAAATTTCATGCAATTTGTTTCATTGGTTTCACCTAAAATAAGCATCAAAAATAGGCTTTTCATAATAAGTGCTTATGGCTTCGAGAAGTTGTTTTTTGACATATTGTGGAGAAGAATTTTCTGGTAAATGAAGGTCTCTTTGGGTTTGAAATTCAAGGTCATCTTGCGCTTCACTGCTCAAATCAAACAAATGGAGAGCGGTCAAAAAATAGGATTCATCTGAGATTATATATTCTTTCATATCCTGCTCATAGGTAAGTAAAACATGCGAACGCTGGTTGTAAAGACAATATTCTTCCTTTAGAATGAATAAAGGTTCAATAGGCTTGCTGACTAACTTTTTGTTCAGCGGTATCTTGTAAAAAATGTGATTGCTATTCCAATCTTCAAATGGAAAAATCAAAAATTTATTATTGCAAAATAAGTAGGGCTCTAAATTGATGCGATCGCTATTGTAAGCTATAATGGATGAGGTTGATGTAAAAGATAATTTCCCAAACTTATTGTTCACTTTTATTTTTTGTCGCTCTTTACCACGCCTTATTTCAAATGACAGAGCAGCTCCATCGATTATTGCAGTTACTTTAATATCATGGTTTGATATGACTTTTGTTGATTTGGATGTATGCTGCTCATCGATAGTTTTCTCAGCAATATCCTTGTTGTGATCACAGCCGAAAAACATGGATGATAGAAGGACTGCGAAGTAAATATTTATTTTCATGGGTTTGATTTTGGAGAACGTTTACTGAAACCGAATCCTTTTCATTTTTTAATGGACCCTATATATTTCAAATCATCTTGAAGCGCATCGTACAAGAAGATCTTTTTCTCGTGTATGCTGCAGTAAAAGTTGAAGTAAACTTTATAGCGCTGTGCTGTTGAATGACCTGCTTGCACCACGAGGTATTCATCATCTACCAACATGTCCTTAGACAAGAAAACAAAATGCTTGAAGCTGGTGTCACTTTTTCTTTGTTCAATTTCCTTGGCATGAATGAAGTCGAGCGTTGCGATTTTTGAAATGAACTGTTCGGTTAGTAAACGGATATCCTTCTTAGAATGATCGTGTTCTTTGTTGCTATTTGCGCAAGAAAATAATAAGCTTGTAAAGATGGCTAGATAGCGTAAGGTTTTCATTTTTCTGAACATGATTTCAAATTGCTTTTAAAATTTCTACTCACCCAACAGCATCCTCACCTCATTCAACATCAACGCCGTAGCGCCCCACACAATTTTATTGTTTAACAAAAAGCAGGGGTGAGCTTCCAACACTTGCCCGCCGGGAATTTCAATATCTTTTGAAGTGAGGCTTGAATCGGCTATTAAATCAGAAACGGACACACTGATAATCTCTTGGACTTCACGCGGGTCGGGTTGGAGCAGTGGGGCTTGTTCGTGCAGAAATACATAAGGGCTGACTTCGAAGCCCGAAACAGGAATCCAGACTTTGGAGAGTGTTTTGAGGTGTTGGCCTTGGTCTATTGGGATGCCGATTTCTTCGAGGGATTCTCTGCGGGCGGTGAATTCGAGGTGTGGGTCGGTGGGGTCGGGTTTGCCGCCGGGAAAGGCCATTTGACCGCTGTGTTGGCCGTTGTAGGTGCTGCGTTCGATGAGAATGAAATGCCAAGCGCTGTTTTGTGGATACAAATGGATGGCTACAGCGGCTGGGCGCCTAGTTTGTTTGGCGTTACTGGTTTCAAATTGTTGGCGATAGCGTTTGTAGGGTGCGTGGGCTGCTTCGCCGGGCAGTTCTTTTTCGAAGCAACTGAGCAACCAATCTCTTTTCATATTGCAAAGTTGCGGAATCTTTGAGAATTGTTTGAAATTTCATGATTTTTTAATTTAATGTTAAAAAAGAGGGGGTCATGTTGAAAAAATGCGGTAAAATCTTGTTTGACCCCCTAAAAATTAGATACCTTTGTCAAAAATTATAAAAAATGGCAACTAAAAGACTAAGAGCGTATCAAGATGTTTTGCACCGCGAGCCTCAGCACATTGATTACAATGGCAAACTTTCGGATCTTTTCGGTCAGAACGTATTTCACCAAGACATCATGCGTGAATACCTTCCATCAGAAACCTATAAATTCATGACCGAAGCCATTCAGAATGGCACGCGTCTCGATCGCAAATTTGCAGATCAAGTGGCGAGCGCCATGAAAGACTGGGCTATTTCTAAAGGAGCCACCCACTATACACACTGGTTTCAGCCACTTACGGGTACAACCGCAGAAAAGCACGATGCTTTCCTCAAGCCAATTGGTCCAGGTAAAGCCATCGAGCGTTTTGACGGCGACTTACTCATCCAACAAGAGCCAGATGCGTCTTCTTTTCCGAATGGCGGCATCCGCAACACTTTTGAAGCGCGCGGCTATACCGCTTGGGATCCGTCTTCACCAGCTTTTGTAATTGGTAAAACACTTTGCATTCCCACCATCTTTATTTCTTATACAGGGGAGTCTCTAGACTACAAAATGCCTTTGCTCAAAGCGCTTCATGCGATTGACCAAGCAGC
>JBFYPS010000205.1:0-2710 GCA_041303135.1 Crocinitomicaceae bacterium
GCATTAACGTTTTAATTTTCTATCAATCCTGAAACCTTGCGTTCGCAAATAGTGAAAGAGCAGTGCGCGCTCAGCACTTCCGGCCGGCAGGGCAAAATATTGTAATTTGGGCGCGACACCAACAGGTGCAAAATAATCCTGCCCCAAACCAACCCAATTTTGTCGGCGCACTAAGAGCACATACAAAGAAGAGCCATCCACACCGACGCTTTTGATGTTTTCATATTGAACAGCAACAGCTCTTTGCTCACCTCCGTTCAAAGGCAAATCCTGAAAGAGAAAATGGGTGTCCTCAAGCACTAATTTTTGAAACTGCTTAACTTTTAGCTTTTGCGCTTCAACAACTGCCCTGTAGCTACTGCGCAATAGAATAACGGCCAATACGATGGCTATCATTAAAAAGTACCACTCGGTATCTAGTAAAAAGAACAATGCAACCGCACAAGCAGTTATTGTCAAAAGAAATAATGCAATTTTTCGGTATAAATTAGCCGAGCTTGCTTTTAATGTTTTTCTCATTGTTTGTGTTTTGACCTTGCGTTTTTGCAAGCCCTGTTTGATTTGCAGGTAAATTTGGTTAATTTGATTTAACCTTGAGTGATGTCAATATTAAAAGGTCAATAAGATTGTGTCAATGGGATACTTTTGTAATTTTTGAAACATATTTTTATTGTTTCAAAAACATCAAAATCAGTTCAATTTTGCTATATTTGGCTATGATTTTAAACCTACTCAATCTTCTCACGGGCTTTAGCCTGATTCTCCTAGCGCTAGCGATGCTACTCAACTACATTCGGTTCAAGAAAATCAATCCCTACTTCTTTTTACTACTGTTGTTTGCTGGTTTGTCTCGTTTTCAATTCGGATTGAGTGCCCTTCATTTGATCCATGAAGACAAACCTCTTGTCATGCGGTTTTTTATACTACTCTTTTTACTTCCGCCTGTATTTTTTCTTTGCCTGCAGTCGTTCTTCTCTTTAAAAATCAGCTTTCTTAAAATCTCACTTCATTTCTCATCATTTTTCACCATCGTTCTGGTTCGCTTTTATTTGGGTGAGGTCAAACTCTTTTATCTAGGTTTATTTTTTGTCCTTTACGCCATCTTTTATTACATCATACTCATTCGCAGCTCAGTTCAATACTTTAAAGCCCATCAATCCATCTATACCCGACAACAATTATTCAAGGTAAAGCAGCTGATTATCTGGATTTTTGCTTTATCCTTGAACAATTTTATTTTCATAGCACATAGTTTTTTAACCAATAACTCGAACAGATTTGTGGCGATTGAAGCTATTTTTCACAGCACGATCATCAGTTGGGTTTTGTTTTTAATTTACCTGTTTTTCAACCCAGGCATTATATTCAATGAGGTTTTCAAAAAGAAAGATCCCAACAGAGATTTTGCCAAAGAATTTGACATCTGGAGCAGTAAACCACTTCACAAACTAGACCCACAAGATCGTGCACTTGAAGCTATTACCCGTAAAAACATGGCAAAAATGCTCGAAAACCTTGCAAAAATGAAGCCCGACCTTATTATTGAGTCCAACAGCACCAAACTGATTGCCGAAATAGCCAAGCATTTGAACTACCCCAAAAGCCACCTCAAATTTGCCATCAAATACCATTGCAGGTTTTCTCAGAGTGATTACTTGAATTTAATGCGCCTCATTCACGCCCTTACGCTCATCAACAATGGTTATCTAGAAAACTACACCATTGAAACCCTCGGAGAACATTGTCATTTCAATTCCAGAACCTCTTTTTACAGACATTTCAAAAGACACTTAGGGGTTTCTCCATCTCGATACAAAACTTTGATTGAATAAGTTCAAAACGCTAATTTTACCTCCAAATCTATCCTTATGGCCATTTATTCTTTCAACGGTTTTATACCTGTCGTCAAAGCCTCTAGTTTTGTGCATCCGCAGGCCAATGTCACTGGCAATGTACTGATCGGTGAAAACGTCTACATCGGGCCGGGCGCTGTTTTGCGTGGCGACTGGGGGCAAATCATCATTGAAGACGGTTGTAATGTGCAAGAAAATTGTGTCATTCATATGTTCCCTGGCACCACCGTTCATTTGAAAGCCGGAGCGCACGTGGGCCATGGTGCCATTATCCACGGCGGCACCCTCGGTGAAAACTGCCTGATTGGCATGAATGCCGTCATTATGGACGATGTCGTAGTGGGAAAAGAGTCCGTTATTGGCGCGCTGTCTTTTGTGCCGGCCAAAATGGACATTCCGGCGCGCAGCTTGGTGGTTGGAAATCCGGCAAAGGTCATCAAGGAAGTTTCGGACGAAATGATCGCCTGGAAAACCGACGGAACCGCCTTGTACCAACAACTACCTTCAGATTGTCAGTCAAGTCTTATTCCTTGCGAACCTTTAACCGAAGTAGAAACAGATCGACCAACACAACAAAAGACCTATTTTAAGTGGCAAGAAAGGAAATAATGTATTACCTTTGTTTCCCGTAGTTACAAACGTTATATGTCCAATTCAACCAAGTATGTTTTTGTAACCGGGGGTGTGACTTCTTCCTTAGGGAAAGGCATCATTTCAGCCTCGTTAGCAAAACTTTTACAAGCCCGTGGTTATACCACCACCATTCAAAAACTAGATCCATATATCAATATTGATCCAGGAACCCTCAACCCTTACGAACACGGCGAGTGCTACGTCACAGACGACGGCGCCGAAAC
>JBFYPS010000206.1:0-7510 GCA_041303135.1 Crocinitomicaceae bacterium
TATTTGGTGCTTCAAATAGTGCAGACAAATAAATTGGATTGAATAGGTTTCCTTTAAACTCAATCTTTGATTTATTTTCAATTTCAACCTTGGTCGTTTTACTTGAGCAGGCTGTAATAGAAACTAAGCTGAATAAAATCAAATACTTGAACATAAATCAATGATTAATAATGTAAATTTTGTTTTAAATTGAGTTTTAAAGATAGAAAAAAAAGGCTTACTGAAAACAGTAAACCTTTCTATGTACCAATGTTATTCTCCTATTTTTTCTTTTTTTGAGCTTCTTGTTGCGCTTTTTGCATTTGCTCTAATCTTTCTTGAAATTTAGATTTCTTTTTCACTGTAGAAGTACCAGTAGAAGCAGCAGCTTTTTTGGCAGCCATTTTCTCTTTTAATTTATCTTCATCCACAAAGAATTGTTTGATTGCCAACATAATTAAGATTGAAATAAACGTTGAGATAAAATAGTAATAACTCAAACCTGATGAATAATTATTAAAGAAGAAAATCATCATGAATGGGAAAATATACATAATCACTTTCATATTTGGCATTCCAGGTTGAGTTGGTTGTTGCATGTTTCCACTATTGATATAAGTATAAACCAGCGTAGTAACAGCCATTAACAAAGTGAAAAGAGAAATGTGGTCTCCATAAAGTGGTAGGTAAGTTCCAAAATCGTAAACAGAATCGTAAGATGACAAATCTTCCGCCCATAAAAATGGTTTTTGTCTTAATTCAAAAGCTGCAGGAAAGAAACGGAAAACCGCTAGCAAAATCGGCATTTGAATTAACATCGGAACGCAACCAGCTAGGGGAGAAGCACCACTTGTTCGATACAAGGACATCATTTCCATTTGCTTTTTCATTGCATCTTCCTTGTTTGGAAATTTTGCGTTTAATTCATCAATTTCTGGTTTTAGAATTCTCATTTTAGCCGAAGAAACATACATTTTCCATTGGATCGGCATTAAGAATAACTTAATAATTAATGTAACCAGTAGAATTACAATTCCAAAACCTAATCCAGAACCAGATAATAAATTGAATAATGGTTGAATGGCATAAATGTTAATCCATCTAAATAAACCCCAACCATAATTGATAATATCCTCATAGTTTGAATCATACGATTTTAAAACTTCATAGTCATTTGGACCAAAAAACCAATTGATTTTTGCACTAGCATCGCCTGTATTTGCGAAAGCTAAGTTCATAGATGCTTCATATCTTTTAATGTGCGAATGATTTCGATCTTCTGTTTCAGCAAACTTTTTGATTTTCAAAGTGGATCCTGATTTATCAAAACCTGCAACAGGCTTCATAATTGAGCTAAAATAACTTTGTTTGAATGCAATCCATTCAACTGTTTGCTCCATTTTTTCTTCGTCATCAGTCGCTTCGCTCAACCAATCATGATCTTCGCCTTTGTACTTAAAGCAAACTGTTGAAACCAGTCTTTGTGCGTTCAAAAGTCTTTCTGATTTCTTCAAATCGGCATTCCAATTCAACATTACATTTTTAGGATTAACTTTCCCCGCAAAACCTTTCAGTTTCACTTCAAAGTCCATATCGTAAGCGTTTGGTTTCAAAGAATAAACAAATTGAATTGCTTGCTCATCAGCCATTTTCAATTCAAAAGTGATTCCTTTACTTGATGAATCTACTATATTGAACAATTTGTTCCCAGTTGCAAATTGCTTGCCTTCTAGTGGGAAACTCAATTCATTTACAGCATCATTTTCACCGAATAATTTTAATGGAATCCATTTTTTACTTTTAGATGCAAAATCTGTATAGGATTGATATTCTTTCAAATAAACAGCTGCTAAAATCCCACCTTTGGTAGAGAATTCAAATGCCAATTTATCTGTTTCCAAGCGAATTATTTCACCTTTGACAACTTCATTTGTTGGAGCTTCATCCTTAACAACTTCAGCAATTGAAGTATCCTTTTTTGTAATTGTATTTATGAAAACTAAAGCTCCTTTAGCATCCTTAATTTGCACTTTATTTTTGTCCAATTTAGGAACTAAAATCTTGGCAGTTTTTTCGTCAATTTTAGCAACAACTTTGGAAGTGTCTTTCTCTTTAGCGTCTTTGATTGCCGCTTTGATTTCCTTTTTTTGTTTTGCAAGTTCCTCTTTGGTAGGTTCTTTAGGTTTATTGATCAAGGTGAAAGTCACCAAAATAGCACCAATAAGTCCAAGACCTAAAATCGTATTTCTATCCATTTCTAATTTTGTTTATTTTCTTTTGCCGCATTGATAAAAGCAACAAATAGCGGATGCGGATTCGCTACAGTACTTTTGTATTCTGGATGGAATTGAGCACCCACAAACCAAGGATGATTTGGGATTTCAACAACTTCTACCAATCCAGTTTCAGGATTTTTACCAGTAGCAAGCATTCCATTTTTTTCAAATTGTTCTAAATATTCATTATTGAATTCATATCTGTGTCGATGGCGTTCAGAAATCAATTCAGTATTGTATGCATTTGCCGTTTTGGAATTTGGTTTCAATTCACATTTGTAAGCACCCAAACGCATTGTACCGCCCAAATTTGCAATATTTTTTTGTTCTTCCATCATGCTGATCACAGGATGTTTTGAATCTTCTGCAATTTCTGTAGTGTGTGCATCTTCCAAACCTAATACATTTCGAGCGAATTCAATTACAGCACATTGCATTCCCAAACAAATTCCGAAAAATGGAATGTTATTTTCGCGAGCATATCTTACTGCATCAATTTTTCCAGAAATTCCTCTTGAACCAAAACCAGGTGCAACCAAAATTCCATCTAAATCACCTAATTCATTTTCGATATTAGATTTAGTCAATTTTTCAGAATGAATCCATTTTACATTTACACGACATTCATTTGAAACTCCTGCGTGTATAAATGATTCACTGATTGACTTATATGAATCTTTCAGTTCAACATATTTTCCAACCAAACCAATATTTACTTCTGAAACAGGATTTTTCAAAGTGGTTAAAAACGATTTCCAAGAGTCTAAATTTGGAATAGTTTTAGTCGGAAGATTCAATTTTTCAAGTACAACTTTGTCTAATTCCTCTGCTTGCATCAACATGGGAACGTCATAAATTGTATCAGCATCTCTTGATTCAATAACCGCATTGATGCTCACGTTGCAAAATTTCGCAATTTTTTTACGCAAGTTTAGATCCAATTCATGTTCAGTTCTACAACAAAGAATATCAGGTTGAACACCTAATTCAAGTAATTGTTTGACTGAATGTTGTGTTGGTTTTGTCTTCAATTCTCCCGCTGCTGCCAAATAAGGAATCAACGTTAAGTGAATTACCAAACAATCGTTTTCAAATTCCCATAGCATTTGGCGAACCGCTTCAACGTAAGGAAGTGATTCAATATCGCCCACAGTTCCTCCGATTTCGGTAATGACAATATCATAAGTGCCTTTTTTGCCTAAAATCTGAATGCGATCTTTGATTTCATCGGTAATATGAGGAATTACTTGAACAGTTTTTCCTAAAAATTCACCCCTTCTTTCTTTTTCAATGACAGCTTGGTAAATTCGACCAGTGGTGACATTGTTTGCTTGAGAAGTTGGAACATTTAAAAAGCGCTCATAGTGGCCTAAATCCAAGTCTGTTTCAGCACCATCGTCCGTTACAAAACATTCTCCATGTTCATAAGGATTCAACGTTCCTGGATCAATATTGATGTAAGGATCAAGCTTTTGAATGGTTGCAGAATAACCTCTTGCTTGTAATAATTTTGCTAATGATGCGGAAATGATACCTTTCCCCAGCGAAGAAGTTACTCCCCCGGTTACAAATATGTATTTCGTAGAATTGGACATGTATATAATTTTGTAACTACGGGGCGCAAAGTTACAATAAACATGACATGCAAACCATGTTTTTACTAATATTTTTTCAACCAAAAGGATAGTTATGAACTTTCAATTCATTTTTGTGCCAAAGAATAGATTTTCTCTATTGATTTCATCACTTGATTTGAGGAAAAAGGTGTGGAAGCTTGTCTCAATTTATGTTGGTCAAATGTCACATTTTGATCTATAAATTGCTTCATTGCATTGACAAGGGCAGCAACATCATTTTTGGGAACCTGAATCCCTAGTTCTATATTCAATTGTTCAGCAATTCCTACATTTGTCGAAATAGTTGGGGTGCCAGTTGCCCAAGATTCAGCAATGACGCAGGAAAAAGTTTCATAGTTTGAAAAAAGAATCAGCGCATTGGACTGCTGCATTTTATGTGCAATTTCAGTCATTTGTAAAGGACCTGAGAAAGAAATCAAATTTTCCATGCAAAGATTAACCACTTTTTGCTGTATGTTATCGTAATTTTCATCTGAAATGATTTCTAATTCAAAATTTGAGTTTCCTTGATCTTTAAGGATTTTGCATGCCTCAATTATTCCCGAAATATTTTTATATCGTTCATCCAAAGTTGAAACATGAAGGAATTTGATTTTTGAATTTTGCGATTTATCTTTCAAACTGAAAATAGAATCGTCAATTACGTTGGGCAATATTTCAATTTTTAAGTCAGGAAAAGAATGCTGGATTTCACTTTTTAGAAATACAGAAACTGCAGTAAAAACTTTAGTGTTTTTAATTACAGACTTTAATATTAATTTATCCCTCCAATTCCAAGATTGTGATTTTTCTTTGCTGAAATAGGAGGCATGTTCTGTAATAACCAAGGGCTTTTCAAAATATTTTTTCGCCCAAACAAATTGTAAACCTTTAGATAAAATGACATTTCCATGGATGATATCCACATTTTGAATGGATTGAGCCCCATATTTGAAAGCTTTTTTGGCGTTCAGCCATTGTTTAATTGGATTTGATCCTTTGGGATATTTAACAATTATTTCAGTCAGATTTTCATTTGAGTTTTTTGTTATTTGAATCTTAGAAATTATACTATCTGATTGTAAATCTAATACAGTTACGAAATGATTTTTGGATACAAGTTCGATATGTCTTCTCACAAAATTCCCTAAAAATGGTTTGCTTTCAGTAGGATACCAAGAGCTTAGAAAAAGAATGTGCAGTTTTTTATCCAAAATTAAACGAGCGTTTTACTGAAAACGGTAACTAACTGTTCAACAGCATAATCGATTTCCGCTTTGGTTGTGTATCTTGAAAAAGAGAATCTTACATTTGGTCTTGTTCCATCAGCTTGGATTCCTTCTAATACATGCGAACCTTTAACAGCACCTGAAGAACAAGCGCTACCACCACTACATGCAATTCCTTTCAAATCCAATGTAAAAAGCAACATTCCAGCTTTATCTGTTTTAGGAAAACTACAATTCAAAACCGTGTAAAGGCTCTTTTCTGGATTGGTTTCACCATGAAAATAAATATCATCAAAATTTTGGTGCAACAATTCAATCATGTGTGTTTTGAGTGCTTGAACGTGATTTTGATGACCAATCACATCTTCATAAGCCAAATCCATCGCCTTTGCTAATCCGGCAATTCCGTACAAATTTTCCGTTCCTCCTCGCAAACCTCGTTCTTGCGCGCCACCGTGAATTAAAGCTTCAACTTTGAGCATTTTATTCACGAATAGAAAACCAATTCCCTTTGGTCCATGAAATTTATGAGCTGCACATGTAATAAAGTCAATCGGTGTCTTTTGCAAGTCAAATTGATAATGTCCCATGGTTTGCACTGTATCAGAGTGAAAGTATGCATTGTATTTTTTACAAAGTGCAGACACTTTATCTAGTGGCAATAGGGTTGAAATCTCGTTATTGGCATGCATCAATGAAACCAAAGTTTTGACTTCATTTTGCAATAAATTTTCTAAATCATTTAAGTCAACATTTCCTTTTGAATCAATTTTTACATGAACAAGTTCGATGTTTTCATGTTTTGCGAGATATTCAGCTGTATGTCCGATTGCATGATGTTCAATGGCTGTTGTGATGATTCTTTCAACACCCAAGGCTTCGATCGAAGTGTGAAGTGCCATATTATCAGCCTCTGTTCCACCAGAAGTAAAGATTATTTCCGCAGGATTACAGTTCAAATGTTTAGCGATCGACCTGCGTGCATTTTCAATTACAGCTTTAGCTTGGCGGCCATAAAAATGTGTAGATGAAGGGTTTCCAAATTCATTTTGCAAATAGGGAATCATACATTCAACTACTTCTGGAGCGATTGGAGTTGTTGCAGCATTGTCGAGATATACACGCATTTTCTTTGAAATTTAAGGTGTAAAGTTAAAAATTTAGAGAAAATAAGTGTGTTAAAACCCAAGAATCATTTTTAAAATTAAGAGATTGATTCTTGGGTAGGAATCCAATTACTTAATGATTAACTTTTTTACTCCAATAAGTTTTGATCCATCATTAAAAATGTTTAAAAAATAAGTTCCGTCTGAATCAATTGATTTTAAATCTAATGCTATCGATGATGAATTACTTTTGTGTTCAAGAATAACTTTTCCTAATAAGTCTGTAATTATAACATTTCCAATTATTTCATTTTCGACAGAAATATTTACAAAACTTTCAGCTGGATTTGGAAATATCGCTATCAAATTATCATCAATTTCATCGATAGAAGCAAAATCAACACGTAAACATTCAGAAGTTGCAGAACAACCGTTCAATGATATTTGAACAGCAAAAATACCACCGGAAGGTGGAGTGAAAGCTTGATTTGTTGCACCAGAAATTGGAGCGTTAGCATTATTACAATCTAACCATTGATAACTTGCACCAGCTTGATTTGCAACTATTGAATTTCCATTTTGAGAGATCGTATTATCTACTGAACTACCAGCATTATAAACAGCTTGGATTTCACATTCAGTTAAAGCTCTGCTCCACATTCCAATATCATCAATTTTTCCATTAAAAAAACGGTTTAAAAGTCTTGAACAACCAAAGTGAATCATTTGTCCACTTGTATTTGAAGACGCTATATTTGAATTTGGCATAGAGCAATGCAAAACACCGTTTATATAATATTTTGTTGTGGAATTATCTCTGGTTATGATCATTGAATACCATGTGTTTGCACTCACAGTAAAAGATGAACAAGATGTGGTTCCTGCTTGACCTAACAAATAATTAGTAGTCGGCATAACTGCAACGATCGAATGTCCATAATTTAAACCCGGATAATCATTATCAAATGCGGATTGAATAACAGAGGATAGAGAAGACGTATTTAACCATACAGATATTGATCTTTGTGAATGGTCAAAAGACAAATTTAAATCAATTCGAGAAGAAGTTCCATTAAAAACGTAAGCTGAATTCTGGTTTCCAAATCTATCTGAAGTTAAACTTGCTCCAGAATTAGTGGCATTGTTTCCGTTTCCGCTGATGTCATTGGTATTTCCGTTAAATGAAAACCAAGAAACTAAATCAGTTGTGGGAACATAGCTTGGTACTTGACTAAGTGACCAAGTAGATAAAAAAAGTGAACAAAAAAATAATTTAGTTTTCATAGTATTAGATTTGATTTAGT
>JBFYPS010000207.1:0-6677 GCA_041303135.1 Crocinitomicaceae bacterium
CCATAAATCTATTTTCATGTCAAAAATTGGATTATTTCTCAGCACAATGTTTCTTTCATTTGCCATTTTTGGACAAGTTCCAGGTGGAAGAGGTATGGGCGGAAACAATAAAACAGGACACGTTTTTGGGAAAATAGTGGACGAAAAAGGACAAGCGATTCCGATGGTTAATATTTTGTTGCTTCAAAATAGAATGGATTCTATCACGAAAGTGAAGAAAGATTTTGTTCTGAAATCTACTACGACTGAAAACAATGGAGAATTTAGTATCGAGGATATCAAAATCTTGCAAGGATTGAAAATAAAAGTAGCTTTTTATGGATTTGAAACTGTCGAATTACCTTTCTTTTTTGACCCAGCAGATGCAACAACAGGATTGATTGAACGTGATCTGGGAAACATTGTTTTCAAAGAAATTAAAGTAGATGAACTAGAAGAAGTAGAAGTGACCGCCATTCAATCAACGCTGAAATTGGACGTTGATAAAAAGGTATTCAATGTTGGACAAAACACGATGAGTGAAGGCGGTACGGCAACCGATGTCATGAAAAATGTGCCGGGAGTGAATGTCGATATGGACGGAAATGTGTCATTGAGAAATAGTTCACCGCAAATCTTTTTAGACGGCCGACCAACGACATTGACTTTAGACCAAATCCCTGCAGAATCAATTGAATCGATAGAAATCATCACCAATCCATCCGCCAAATATGATGCTTCTGGCGGCGGCGGCGGGATTTTAAATATTGTTCTCAAGAAAAACAAGAAAACAGGTTACAACGGGGGAGTAAGATTGGGAATCAATCAATATGGAGGTGCAAATTTAGGTGCTGATTTCAACTTGCGTCAGAATAAAATCAATTTTACAGGAAGTTTGATGTCGCGCTTGAACAATGGAATTTCTTATGGCACAGTCGACAGAACAAATTACTTGAACGGAGCCTCACAAACGATTTTGAATCAAGACAATGAAGATAAAAGTGGAGGAGGAGGTTACTTTGGAAAAGTTGGAATTGATTATATGATTACGAATCGTACAACGATTTCTATTGCAGCCAATAATTGGAGAGGTTCTCGAAATTCGATTTCTGACATGAATATTTTCACAGATACCGTGATTACAGAAAATTCAGGAAGTTCTTTTAGTAAGCGAAACACCGACAATCAGCGAGGAATCAACAATTACGGTTTGGTTTTCGGAATGAAACATTTGTTTCAAAAATCTGGCGAAGAATGGACTTTTGATGCCAATTTTAACCGAGGAAGAAATCATTCAGACGCCATTTATCGTTCAGATTTCTATGCTTCAGATGAAAATTCGAACATTGAAAGATATACTTCCCAAAAAATAAAAGGCATTGGAAACGAAGACAATTTGGTTTTACAAACAGACTATGTGCGTCCGATGAAATTTTTCAAATTGGAAACAGGATTGCGTGCAGCGATGCGCAAAAGAACCAATGTGAATGAGAATTATATTTTGAATCAAACTACCAACACCTATGATTTGGTGTATTCGCCAGCATCAAATTACAACAATGATGACAATGTTTACGCAGCTTACGCAACAATTTCTAAACAATACAAAACTTTCGGTTATAAAGTAGGTTTACGCGCGGAGAGTTCAAATTACAGTGGTGTATTGACCAACACAGGAGAAAAATTCGGGAATACTTATCCTGTCAGTTTATTTCCATCGCTCTTTTTGACCAAAACTTTGCCGAAAGACCAAGATTTACAATTGAGTGTTACTAGACGAATTGATCGACCAAATTTCCGTCAATTGATTCCTTTTGTAGATTCTGTAGATCAATTCAATATTAGTCGCGGAAATCCGGCATTGAGACCAGAATTTACCCAAGCGTTTGAATTGTCTTACATGAAAAGATTCAAAAACAGAAACACCTTGTTGGCTTCGGTTTATTATAAATATACCGACAATTTGATTACTCGTTATATCGAACAAGCTTCCAACGGCGCGCTGATTAATACCTACATCAATGCCAATTCAAGTTATGCAACAGGTATAGAATTGACAGCGCAAAACTATTTGACAAAATGGTGGGATATTTCTTCGAATTTGAATGTTTACAACTCGAAAATCAATGTTTCTCAAACTGATGCCATTTCTCAAGAAGCATTGTGGAGTTGGTTTGCCAAATTGAATTCGAATTTCAGATTGCCAGCAAATTTTTCGATTCAATTAAGCGGGCTGTATCAGTCAAAAACAAACATTCCAACAAGCGGAAGTTCTGGTGGTCAAGGTCCTGGCGGCGGCGGTGGACCAGGTGGTAACATGCAGGCGCAAAGTGCATCTCAAGGATACATCAAAGCTTTTTACGCCATTGATATTGCGGTAAAAAAGACCTTCATGAAAAATAGAATGTCTGTTTCAATCAATGTGAATGACATCTTTAGAACGCGATATAGCGTGAGTCATTCATACAGTGCTTATTTTGAACAAGATTATAGCAGAATTAGCAATCCGCAAATGGTGAGATTGAATTTCACTTATACTTTTGGGAAAATTGATGCTGTACTTTTCAAACGCAAAAGTCAAGGAACAGGAGAAGATATTACACAGTAGAAAATGATGAAAACTAGATTAACCATTGTTGAAACCATCGAAAACGTTGATTTCACAAAAGAAAGAATGGATTTCAGTCGCTGTGAAAACATGGCTTTTGTTCACTGTCACTTTCCAGATTTCGGCAATATTGATTTCACTGATTGCGTTTTCGAAGATTGCAACTTAAGCAATGTGAAATTCAACAACTGCAAATTGGACAACGTTGAATTTTATGATTGTAAAATGGTTGGGGCCAATTTTACCCAAACAAAAGATTTTGCATTTGAAATTCACTTTTTTGGCAGCAACTTGGATTACAGTACATTTGACCGCAAAAAACTAAATAAAAGTACTTTTGCCCAATGTCGTTTTCACGAAGCAAATTTCACGCAAACAGATTTTACCAAGGCCAAATTGAGTCAATGCGATTTTACCAGTGCGTTGTTTGATAAAACCAATTTAACAGGCGTTGATATGCGTTCTTGCAGTAATTTCTTAATTGATCCAACGCAAAATTTCATCAAAAAAGCCAAATTTCGCGCCCAAGATTTAGCGGGTTTGCTTTATCGTTTTGATATTCAAATTTCTTAAAAGTTCAATCTTATTTCTATTCCCCTTTTTGAGAGTTGAGCTCATCATAAAACATTTGTAATTCTTTTACGATTGTTTCTTGCGTTTTTAATTGTCGACGAGCTTGATCTGCATACAAAACATTATTATTTCCTTCGTATGTCTTGATTTCAGCTTTGGTTTTTTCCATTTGCTCAGAAACCATTTTTATCATGTAGTCCACGTTTTGTGGCAAAAACATCATGATATAAATTCCCCCATTTGATTGTTCTTTTTTGTACAATCCCAATGCTTTAGTTTGAAGTTCTGGCGATTGACGCGTTAAGAAAATAGTCATCGAGTTCATGGCAAAAAGTGCATCTAAACCGTTCAATTTATTTTCATTGATCACTTTTTCAAAAAATGCCATTTCACTTTCTTTTCCTTGCATCGCATACAATTGCGCAATTCCTGAAAGCATTTTGGAAGAATTTTCAGTTTCCAATTTCTTTGCTTCTGCCATCGCTAAATCCGGATTTGAACTACTCAAGGCGCCCAAAGCAGCACTTAAAACAGAATAAGATTGGTCTTTTGAAATCATTGAAAGTGCTAATTTTTCCAATTCGTCCGCTTTGATTTTTTCTTGCAAAAACGTGATTGCTGTTGCTCTAACTGCCGATTTTGGGTCAGTTAATGCAATATTTTTGATAATTTCACTTGCTAGCGTTTGTGATTCCGCAGACAATAAATTTGCTCTGTCAATTGCTAAATTTCTAATTGCCCAAAAAGGATCTTTCAATGCATCTAGCACCATTTTTTCCGCCTCAACAGACATTGGATTAGCTTCGTCTATTCCAAACATCAATGCGTCTCTTCTGTCTGCATACCTTTTTCCTAAATAGAATTGGTTCACAAATTGTTCCATCGGTTTTCCGTCAGTAACTGTTGCCAACAACATGTGTTGATTGTCAAAAATGATGGTTTTGATTGCGCCAGTTACAGGGAAAACAAAACTTTTGCCGCTTTCTTCCAACACAATTTCATGCAATTTTACACCAGCTTCATCGTGAATCGCAATTTCGATTGGCAATCTAAAAATGGTTCCATTCATCGTTTCTTGGCTGACAAAAATTTCGACTTCATGCGTTTCTTCATTCAAAGATTGACTCACATTGATTATTGGATGTCCTTCATCCAAATACCATTGATTGAAAAACCAATTTAAATCTTGTCCTGAAACTTCTTCAAAAGCCAAACGCAATTGTGTGAATTCCGCAGCTTTGAATTTATTGGCGTTCAAGTAGTTTTTCAAACCTGCGAAAAATGCTTCGTCACCCAAATGATTGCGTAACATGTGTAAAATTCTTCCGCCTTTATTGTAGGAATGAGCATCGAACATTTGTTCTTGATTGTCATATTCAAACCAAACTAAATCGTGTACTGTTCCATTGTCAGCACTTTGAAAATATCCATCTGCTTCTTTTTCTGCATTGTAATCAGCTTCGTCAATTCCGTATCTGAATTCGTCCCACAAGTATTGAGAATAGTTGGCGAAAGATTCATTCAAAGTCAAGTTTGACCAAGATTCAGCAGTTACTAAATCTCCAAACCAATGGTGGAAAAGTTCGTGCGCAATTGTTGAATTGTCGTCGTCATCCAATAATTCTCTTGCATTTTTATACGCATAATCTCCAAATATAACTGCTCCAGTATTTTCCATTGCTCCTGAAACGTATTCTCTCACAACAATTTGACTGTATTTATCCCATGGATATTCTACGCCTGTCAATTTTGAGAAAAATTCAATCATTTTCGGTGTTTCTCCAAAAATCGCTTTCGCTGATTGCTCCCAAGCTGGCTCAACGTAGTAATTCACTTCCATTTTCGTTCCGTTCGGACGCGTATAGAAATCTTTCACTACTTTAAATTCACCAATTCCCATCATGAAAAGATATGGTGCGTGTGGCAAATCTTGTTTCCAATAATCTGTTCTTGTTCCGTCCGCATTTTTGGAAGAACTGATTAATTTTCCGTTGGAAAGTGTCGCAAATTTATTGTCAACGGTAATGTAAATTTCTTCAGTCGTTTTCACATTTGGTGCATCAATCGTTGGAAACCAAACTGAACTTGCTTCTGTTTCTCCTTGCGTCCAAATTTGAGGCATTTTATTTGGATCTTCTCCCTTTGGATTGATGAAATACAAACCTTTATCGCTGGTGATTGCTTCACTTCCAGATGTTTTTCTTTCATCAGGTTTGGCAATGTATTCAATCACAATGTTGTATTTGTCATTTCTAGAATACACTTTATCCAATTTGATACGCAATTTATCATCTGAATATTTGAAATTCAACGCTTGCGTACCAATGTTTATTTTTTTGATTTCCATTCCTTTGGCATCCAAAAACAAACTATCGGAAGCATAAAAATGTGGTTTCGCAGTAATCGTGGCTTTCCCAAACATCCAAGATTTTGACCAATCAAAACTTACTTCTAATTTAGTATGAATCAAATCTGTAAAAACCGTTTCTGTTGCTTGATAAACAGGACGTTCAGTTTCTACCAATTCTTCATAAGACTCATCATCAAAGTCATATTCTTCTGCGCCATTAATTTCGTTTACCATTTCTGCCTCAGTGAAAGTAATTTCAGAATCTTTTTTCTTATTTGTTCCACAAGCTGATAAAATAACCAACCCAATAATAATGTAAATGCGATACATAAATTTCAATTTATAGGTCAAAGCTGAGAATTTTATTCTTTTTAAACAAGGAAATAATTCACAATGGATGAAATGTTCGTAATATTGCAATATAAACAAGGACAAATGGCAAATCAGAATTGGAAATTAGATGGTGAAAAAGTTGTTGTAAATCATCAAAGCAATGTTGTTTGGGAAGATGATCGCTTTTTCAGTGTTGAACACAAAGGACAAATTTTTCACGGCGAATTGATGGAAGAATCTTTGGAAGATCGAAAATTAAAAATCAAGATTAACCACCGTGAATTTGTTGTTTCTAAAGATGGTCCCTTGGATCAATTGATTTCTGAATTGGGTCTAGACAAAATCAAAGTGCGCAAATTGCAACAATTGAAATCTCCGATGCCAGGAAGAATTGTTGGAATTGACGTGAAAGTAGGCGATGAGGTCGAAGTTGGAAATCCATTGTTGACGTTGGAAGCCATGAAAATGGAAAATGTCTTGAAATCTGAAGGTGTTGGAATTGTAAAATCCATCGAAATTCAAGCAGGAGATGTGGTTGATAAGGGTGCGGTTTTGATTTCTTTTGAGTAAGAGATATTAAGATTTTAGGATTTTAAGATATTAGGATTTTAAGACTTTGTTTCCCCAATAGAGATTAACTTCTGCTAAAAAGAAATTGAACATAATGTATGATGCAGCTAAGCATCAGATATGGGTTGCGCTGGACATCGTCCAGCGTGTAAGAAGATGAGAAATTTGTTTTTGGCGTGCGTTTTTGAATAAAAACCATGACAAAAACCACCAAAAGCCAACAAAATCAACCAACGTAGTCAATCAATAACTCAAAATCGGATT
>JBFYPS010000208.1:0-2871 GCA_041303135.1 Crocinitomicaceae bacterium
GCCAAAGCGGTATTGGAAGGCAATGTCCAAGGTGTTGTCGTCCAAGCGAGGAAGTACGTATTTTCTGGAAGATGTCCTCCCCCTGCACCCCCTCCAAAGGGGGAAAATGATTCAACATCAATTTTGAATTGTGCAACAACTGTCGTATCTTTTACGTCGCGGTAACATCCCGGTTGGTTCAATTCGTGCGAAGACAATCCTGTTCCGGCTTTCGGAGAATAAGGTTGGATTGTATATCCTTTGTACATTAAATCTTTGTTGTACAATTGACCCAACAACCACCAAACAGATTCCATATATTTCGGTTCATAAGTGATGTATGGATTTTCCATATCCACCCAATAACCCATTTGTTTGGTCAAATTATTCCAAATATCTGTGTAACGCATAACCGCTTCGCGACACGCTTTGTTGTAATCTTCTACTGAAATTTTCTTCCCGATGTCTTCTTTGGTGATTCCCAATTCTTTTTCAACACCCAATTCTACTGGTAAACCATGTGTATCCCAACCAGCCTTGCGTTTTACTTGAAAACCTTTCAGCGTTTTGTAACGACAAAAAATATCTTTGATTGAGCGCGCCATTACGTGGTGAATTCCAGGCAAACCATTTGCAGATGGTGGACCTTCGAAAAACACGAATGGAGTTTTACCTTCACGGGAAGTAATCGAAAGATCAAAAATGGAATTTTCGTCCCATTTCTTCATTACTTTTTCTGCTACTTCTGGAAGATTTAAACCTTTGTACTCTTGATATTTTGAACTCATTTCAGGGTATTTTGTCAAATAAAGATGCAAAGATAATCCAAAATTGTAAATTTTAGTTTTCCGCATGAGAGTTTGGATGCTTGAAATTCTCGAAAATCTTGAATTAAATGATTTATATTTACATTTGAAACCAAATCGAAATCCATGTCACAAGCAAAAACGAATTACGGAGCACTTTCAACAATCATTACAGTTTTCTTTTTCTGGGGCTTTATTGCTGCGGGAAATAGTGTTTTTATTCCATTTTGTAAACATTTTTTCAAATTGGATCAATTTCAAAGTCAATTGATTGATTTTGCATTTTACTTCGCATATTATCTTGGAGCATTGATTTTATATGCAGTAGGAGTGAAGCGTGGCGAAGATCCAGTTTCCAAATGGGGATATAAAAAGAGCATCGTTTATGGATTACTTTTTTCTGCTTTGGGCGCCGTTGCAATGATTGTTTCGCTTTATTATGGCGTTTTTGTAGGAATGTTGGTTGGACTTTTCATTGTTGCGCTTGGTTTTTCTTTGCAACAAACTTCAGCAAATCCTTTCATGATTTCTTTGGGTGATGAATCAACTGGTTCAAATCGCGTGAGTTTAGGAGGTGGAATCAACAGTTTAGGAACAACGATTGGTCCGTTGGTGGTAGCGTTTGCCCTTTTTGGTGCTGGAAGCATGAGCGACGAAATGATTCAATCTTTGAGCATGGATAAAGTAATTATACTCTATGTTTTTGTTGGTTTACTGTTTTTAGGAATCGCAGCATTGTTTCATTTTTCAAAAAAATTGCCTTCAGGAAAAAAGGAAATTTCAGCAGATGAAAATGTCGGGAAATCGAATAAAGCACTGGCTTCTTTGTTAATCATTACAGGTTTATTGATTGGATGCTTTTCTCCAGTTTTCAGCAGCTATCGAAGTGCTGAAGCCAAAAAAATTGAAGTCATTGAAAAACAATTGAAAGAAACTGAGAAAATCATTGGCAATGAAAAAAGTCAAATCATTCTCCAAAATGAAATCAAATCGCTAAAAAAACCATTGGAACAAAAACGCATGATTTGGTTTTCCATGGGATTGGTTGTGGTTGTGGGTGGATTGGCAACGTCATTCGTGCTTTCAAAAAAGCAAAAATCTGGTTGGGGCGCCATGCAATATCCACAGTTGATTTTGGGAATGCTGGCGATTTTCGTTTACGTCGGCGTTGAAGTGGCGATGGGCAGTAATTTGGGGGAATTACTCAAGCAGAAAGAATTTGGAAATTATTCGTCTTCTCAAATTGCGCCTTTTATAGCGATGTATTGGGGAAGTTTAATGATGGGAAGATGGGCAAGTGCTGTACACGTTTTCAATCTTTCTCAAACAATGAAAAATGTTTTGACTGCTGCCTTACCGTTGGTAGCTTTTGGAGTTGTTTTGTATTTCACACATTTGGCAGGTCACAATATCAATCCATTATACGCTTACGGGATTTGTGTAATTGTGCAGATTTTAGGCTTTTTCTTAGGTCAGAATAAACCAGCAAAAACCTTGATGATTTTTGGGTTCTTAGGAGTTGTTGCGACGCTAATTGGTTTGATTCCAACGGCAAGTTTGAATCCAGTTTATGAAATGTTTGGGATGAAAAACACAGGTATCATTTCTGTGTATGCCTTTTTGAGTGCTGGATTATTTTGTTCAATCATGTGGCCTTGCATTTTTTCTCTTTCCTTGGCTGGACTCGGAAAATACCAATCTCAAGGTTCTGCATTTTTGATTATGATGATTCTTGGAGGTGCAATTATTCCACCTTTGCAAGGAAAAATCAGTGATTTAACAGGAATTCAATCATCCTTTTTTGTCGGAGTGATTTGTTTTGCATACTTGACAGTTTTTGCAGTTTGGGTTCGCTCAATCTTGAAAAAACAAGGAGTGACAATGGAATAATGTTTTGCAAAATTCAATTTTTAGCATTGAATTTATTCCAAATCTTCACTATCTTTAATCTCCATGTCTGAAGAAAAACAAATTTTTACGCTCAAGCAAGTTGCGCTGTCGATTCAAAAAGTGATTTCTGAACGATACAGCCGTTTGTATTGGGTTCAGGCAGAAATGCACAAGCTGAATTACACCAACAAAGGAC
>JBFYPS010000209.1:0-8086 GCA_041303135.1 Crocinitomicaceae bacterium
GGTGATGAAGATCAAATCATGCAAAAGTTGGAGGTTGGTAACGTTACACTTCCGTTAAAAACTTCTTTGATTCAAGGTTCTCAAGTTTTGTTTGGGGTTTATTCTCAAATGAAATTTGGAAGATTTACTGTTGATGGAATCATGGCTTCATCCAAAAGCAAACGCCAAGAAATCAACATTACAGGAAAAGCACAAGTGCAACCTTTCGAAATCACGGCAGATAATTACGAAGCAAATCGTCACTATTTCATCAATTTAAATTTCCGAGATGAATACGATGAAGCAATGTCCACGTTGCCGATTCCAAAATCTGAAATCAACATTACTAGAATGGAAGTTTGGTTGACAAACCGTGTCAACAATACTGAAAACACCAGAAACATTGTCGCTTTCACCGATTTGGGTGAATCAAAAACACAAAACGTAGAAGGAACGCCAGGATCTTTGACCAATTCAAAGTTTCCAGACAATGAAGCCAATGGATTGTATGAATGGGCAGCTGCTCAACCAGGAATTCGTGGTTTTTCAAATGCTGTATCTGCATTGTCAGCGCAAGGCGTAGCTCCTGGCCCTTTTGTACAAGCAAAACACTACGAAAAAGTTGAAAACGCTAGAAAATTAACAGAGCAAGAATATTCTTACAATGCTTTGCTTGGTTTCATTTCCTTGAATTTACCTTTAAATAATGATGAGGTTTTGGCTGTGGCGTATGAATATACTTACAGAGGAGAAACTTTTCAAGTAGGTGAATTTTCCGTTGATGGAATTTCTGGGCAAGATGCTTTGATTTTGAAATTATTGAAACCAACATTGACCAATCCTAAAAATAGAATTTGGGACTTGATGATGAAAAACGTTTATTCTATTGGTGCTTATCAATTAGATAAAACAGGTTTCCGTTTGGATATTTTGTACAACAATCCTGAAAACAGTTTACTTGTTCCTTTCTTTCCTGCAGATGGAATCAAAGACAAACAATTGGTGACTGTGCTAGAAATGGACAGAATCAATATGAATGAGCAACCTTTTTCTGATGGTTTGTTCGATTTTGCTCCAATGACTTTCACAGGAAATCGTTCGGATAGAGGTGGTACGGTTAACCCAAGAAATGGACGAATTTACTTTTCGACGGTTGAACCATTTGGTCAGCTCTTAAAGCAGAAATTATTAGATGCAAACATACCTGAAGCGATTGTCAACAATACTGCATATACAGAATTATACGATTCAACCAAAACTGCAGCACAGCAAATTCCATTGAAAAACAGATTTGTTTTAAAAGGACAATATCAATCTTCTATCACTTCTGATATTCCATTAAATGCGTTGAATGTGCCACAAGGTGCCGTTTCAATCACTGCGGGAGGAATCAAATTGGTTGAAGGACAAGATTTTACTGTAGATTACAATTTAGGACGTGTTAAAATATTGAACACAGGAATTTTAGAATCTAATACTCCATTGAAAATCTCGATTGAAAGTAATTCTGTTTTTGGATTCCAAGCCAAATCTTTGATTGGAACACACATGAATTATCGCTTCTCAGAAGATTTTAATATCGGTGGAACTTGGATGAGAATGATGGAACGACCAGTGACCCAAAAAGTTGACATTGGAAGTGAACCGTTCAAAAACAATGTCTTAGGATTAGATATTGCTTTCAGAAAAGACTTGCCATTTTTGACCAAGTTGGTTGATTTATTGCCAGTAATTTCTACCAAAGCAAAATCAAGTATTTCATTCACAGGTGAAGTTGCCCACTTAATTCCAGGCGTTCCAAAAGCAATCACAAAAGATGGAATGTCTTACATTGATGATTTTGAAGGAAGTCAAACTACTATTGATTTAAAAAGCGTCAGCGCTTGGAAAATGGCATCAATTCCGCAAGGGCAACCATCTTTGTTTCCAGAGGCATCCACAAAAAATTTAGCTGCAGGATATAGAAGGGCAAAAGTTGCATGGTATCAAATTGATCAGTTGTTTTATTCAGACAATGCTTTGAGACCAAAACATATTTCTGATGATCCTTCCATGTTGTCAGACAGTAGAATGCGTTTGGTAAAACAAACAGATATTTTCACCAATTCTCAATTGGCGTATGGAACTGTTCCAGTTGTACAGTTTTTAGATTTAGCATATTATCCAACTGAGCGTGGAATGTATAATTACGATACAACTGCGACAACAATTGATGTAAATGGAAATTTCACCAATCCTGAAAATAGATGGGGTGGAATTATGCGTGCATTGACAACCAATGATTTTGAGCAAACGAACATCGAATTTATTCAATTTTGGATTTTAGATCCTTTCAATGAGGATGCTGAAAAAGTAAATCCAAATGCGCAACACAATGGTGGAGATTTATATTTCAACCTTGGAAATGTTTCAGAAGATGTATTGCCAGATTCACGTAAAAGTTTTGAAAATGGTTTGCCTCCAACAGCGGGCGATACAACCAATTTAGATGCGACACCTTGGGCAGAAGTTTCAACACAGCAAGTTGTTGTAAATGCATTTAATACAGATCCTGAATCGAGAGCAAATCAAGATGTTGGTTTGGATGGAAGAAAAGATGCCGCAGAAAAATTGGCTTATGCAAATTATGTAAATTGGGTGCAAACAAATCCAGATTTAACTGCTGCTGCGAAAGCAAAAATGATTGCAGATCCCTCAAGTGATAATTATACATTTTACCGAGATGATGCCTATGACAATCAAAAAGCAAACATCTTAGAGCGTTATAAAAGATACAATTCAACAGAAGGAAACTCTTACACCACAGAAATGTCCGATACGGCAAACGCTGATGGATATCCAACTCAAGCAACGAACTTGCCAGATTTAGAAGATTTAAATCAAGACAATAATATTTCTGAAACTGAAAGTTATTTCCAATACAAAGTAAGTCTTCGTCCTGGTGATACAATTGTGGGACAAAATTTTGTGACAAGCGTTCAAACTTTTATTCCGACAGGAAGTACAAAAAGAGAAAGATGGATTCAATACAAAATTCCAGTAAGTGAGCCTGAAAAAATCATCAACGGAATTACTGATTTTAGATCAATTCGTTTCATGCGTATGTTCTTGAAAGAATTTGATGAAGAAGTGGTAATTCGTTTTGCTAAATTGGAATTTATTCGCGGTGAATGGAGAAGATTTAGAGAAGATTTGGTGACTCCAGGAGAAGGAATTGTAACAGATCCAAATTTGACAACTTTCAATATTGCAGCTGTTAACTTTGAAGAAAACGCGGAAAGAAGTCCAATTAATTATAAACTTCCTCCAACAATTATTCGTGAAGTTGATCCTTCACAAGTGCAACAAAGACAGTTGAATGAGCAATCATTGACATTAGAAGTTTGCAACTTGAAAGATGGTGATGCAAGAGCAGCATACAGAAATGTACAGTTCGATGTTAGAACGTACAAAAAATTAAAAATGTTTGTTCACGCTGAAGAAATCACCACTACAAAACCATTGAATAATGAAGATTTGACTTTGTTTGTTCGTTTGGGTACTGATTTCACAGAAAACTATTATGAATATGAAATGCCTTTGACAGAAAGTCAATGGTACGACAACAACGATTTATCCATTTGGCCAGAAGCAAATAACGTTGAAATCATTTTCGACGATTTATTGGACGCCAAGAAGAAGCGAAATGCCATTACAGGAACGTCTAATTCTACCTTGACAAACAATGTTGAATGGGTGATGGTGGATCCGAAGAATCCAAAACGATTAATCAAAGTTAAAGGAAGTCCAAACTTGCAAGGAATTCGTTCCATCATGATTGGTATTCGAAATCCAAGCAAACAAGCGGACAATCCTTGGGCGGACGATGGAGAAGCAAAATGTGCCATGATTTGGGTAAACGAATTGCGTTTGACAGATTTCCAAAACGAAGGTGGTTCGGCAGCAGTGGCAAGAATGCAAATTCAAGCGGCAGATTTTGCCACAGTTTCCATGTCTGGAAATTACAGCGGCGTGAATTGGGGTTCAATCGAAAGTCGTGTACAAGAAAGACAGCGTAATCAGCAATTAGGGTTTGATTTCAATACCAATGTGCAATTGGGTCAATTTCTTGGTAAACGTGTGAAATTGGCTTTGCCTTTCTTCTACGGATATTCTTTAGGAGTAATCAATCCTGAATATGATCCATACAATCCAGATATTCGATTGGCAGATTATGATCCAGCGACAAGAAAAGAACGTGCCCGTTCAGGACAAGATTATACAGAAAGAAAATCGTACAATTTCACCAATGTTCGAAAAGAATTAGGCGCCAATGCCAAACCTCACTTCTGGAATATTTCCAATTTTGCTTTAAGTTATTCATACAGCGAAAACCTGCATAGAGATTTCAATTTGGAATATGATAGAACGAAAATTTGGCGTGGAGGTTTGACTTATAACTATTCGTTCGCGGCCAAGCCAATAGAGCCTTTCAAGAAAATCAAATTCATGCAAAAATCCAAATGGTGGTCTATTATTAGAGATGCAAATTTCTTCTTGACACCTAAAAACATTGGAATGAATAACGATTTGATTAGAAGCTATAACGAGCGTCAAGTCAAAAACAACATCACACCTGGATATGAATTTGCACCTGTTTATGTAAAATCATTTACGTGGAATCGTTCTTACAATTTAGGGTACGATATCACTAAAAATTTAAAATTTACTTTCAATGCTAATAATCGTTCATTGTTTGATGAAAATCAAGGAAGAATTGATAAAAAATCAGATCCTGATAATTACCGAGAATTTAAGGATACCATTCGCGCCCAAATGAAAACATTGGGTCAAAGTATTGATTATAGTCATGACTATAGTTTGAATTACAATATTCCTTTTGATAAGATTCCTGCTTTGGATTGGGTTACTGGAAACACGAAGTATAGTGGAAATTTCAATTGGCAACGTGCGCCTTTAGGGCAAAGTCAATATGGAAATATAATTCAGAATAGCCGCGTTTTCAACGCAACTGCGCAAATGAATTTCACGACCTTATACAGTAAATCTAAATTTCTTCAGAAATTAATTTCAGACGGAAAGCCACAACGTGCTAAAGCAAATAGTGCGAAAAACATGGACGATGGTCCAGCTAAAAACGGTGAAAAACCTGCCGTTGATGCTCCCGAAGAAGTGCTAGAAGAATTGGTTCCTGACAAACCAGTGGAAGACATGACACCGAAGGAACTTCGCAAGTGGGAAAAGAAAAAACGACAGTTCGAACGTAAAAAACGACGTTTGAAACGCAAAAAAGAAAGAGAAGAAAAACAAAAAGACAAAGTCAATCCTGTTTCAGGTTTCCTTGGTCGTTTGGTAATGACTGTAAGATCTGTTTCTGGAACTTACGCCTTGACTGATGGAACATTGTTGCCTGGTTATAATCAAGGATCAAGTATTTTGGGATTCAGCAATGGAAACCAAAATGGAATGGCAGGTTTTATTTTCGGACAGCAACGCTATAATTTAGGTGGAAAAGAAACTGGTTATGACATTGCACGAGTGGCTGAAAACAATAATTGGCTGGTGCAAAACAGTGCTTTGAATCGTCAATATACAAACACACATACACAAAATATTTCTGGAAGAGCTTCACTTGAACCTTTCAAAGATTTAAGTATTGAATTGACAGCCAATAGAAATTATGGTGTAAGTTCTGGAGAGTTTTTTAGATGGAATGATGACAATCAGCAATATGAAAGTCAGAGTAGAATGGAAACGGCAACCTTGACTTATTCAACAATTTCATTTGGTTCAGCATTTACTAAATTGGGTAAAAATTTAGAGTCTAGTCTTTTTGATAATATGCGTGCAAGCAGATCTGAGATTTCTCAATTGTTGGGTGCTAGCAATCCGAATTCAACTTCTACCGTGAACGGTTATGCAATGGGTTATGGAGGAACACAACAAGAAGTGGTCATTGGTGCTTTCTTGACAAGTTACACAGACAAAAAAGTGACTACTGGAAACATCAATCCTGTTAAAAATGTTCCTTTGCCAAACTGGAATATCAATTACAATGGTTTGACAAAATTCCCATTCATGAAGAAAATTGTGAAGAATTTTGTGGTGCGTCATGGCTACAGTTCATCTGTAACTGTTGGAGGATTGCAAACGAATTTGAAAGCTACGCAAGATGTGAATGGAAACGCAACTGGTCTTGATCAAAATGACAATTTCTTTGTGGCACGAAATGTTACCAACATTACGGTTTCTGAAAGATTCTCGCCACTGATTGGTGTGGATGCGACATGGAATGTAAACGGTCAAGGTTTGATTACGAAATTTGAATTGAAGAAAGACCGCAGTGCAAACTTAGCGTTGACAAACAATCAAATTACTGAAATTTTAGGAACTGAATGGGTAATTGGTGTTGGATACAAATTTGCAAAAGTGAAATTGCCAATCAAGTACAAATCTAAAAACTTGGAAGAACCGTTGAACATTCGATTTGATTTCTCATTTAGAGATAATTTAACTGTGATTCGAAAAATTGAAGAAAATACAAGCCAAGGAACGGCGGGACAAAGAGTTGTTTCAATCAAATCTTCTGCGGATTACAACATTGGTCAAAATTTGACGATTCAGTTGTACTACGACCAAGTAATCAACACGCCAAAAATCGCATCAAGTTATCCAACAGGAAATACAAGTGCGGGAATTCGTTTCAGATTAAACTTGGCAGGATTGTAATGGAAATTAGGGCTGCTCAAAAGGGTGATGAATTTGGAATTATGCTTTTGATTCAAGCCTTGGCGGAATATGAAAAAGCACCCAATGAAGTTAGCAATACTGCCGAAGCATTAGGAATCCACTTGTTTGAGGAGCAGATTTGCGAAGCAATTGTAGCGGAAAATATTTCAATCATTGATGGAATTGAATCGCGCCAAATTGTTGGATTTGCTTTGTGGTACACTTCCTATTCAACTTGGAAAGGAAAATGCTTGTACTTGGAAGATTTCTTTGTTTTACCCGAATATAGAACTTCAGGAATCGGCGGAAAATTGTTTGATCAAGTTGTCTCAATCGCGAAACATTCTGGTGTTAAACGCATGGATTGGCAAGTGTTAGAATGGAATCAGTTAGCCATCGATTTTTACAAAAAACGAAATGCGATTTTGGATCCTGAATGGTTGAATGGGAGATTGTTTTTCTAGAAAATTTAGATTTCAAAACTAATTTTTCCCAACACCTTTTTCGCTTGAGAAACAGCTTCAAAATGCATTTTCAAATAGTCAATTCTTTTAGATTTTTCTTCTTCTAAAAATGCAATTTTGGTGGAAATGGTTTTATTTAGATCTTCTGCATCGTCGATGATTTCACAAAATTGTCCTAAATCTGTTCCTTCAATCATCAATGGATTTACCACACAACGATTTCCTTGAATCAAGGAATTTATCAACTTCAGTTTTACACCAGTAGATTGAAAAGTGATGAGTAAATTGATTTCAGCAGTGCGAATTAGTTCATCCATTTCGGCTGCAGTAGGATTGCTTTTTAACGAAACAAATGCGTGTTTTTTCAATTCATTTTGCAAACCTTTACTCGGATTTTTTCCCGCAATAATCAATGGCATTTGAATTTGAGAGGAATTCCAACTTTCAACAATCCAACGCAACGCACGTTCGTTTTCAGAAACGCTTAAATTTCCGTGGAACAATGCATAATTTTTTGGTTTTTCAGTTTCATTTACTTTGAAATCACAACCAACTGCCCATAAATTGCTTGAAGAATTGATGGCTGAATAATAGTCTAAGTCGCGTTCATTCAAACAAAACAATTGATCTGCTTTAGCCAAGATCTTCTCGTATTTCTTTAGCTTTTTGGATTCTTTTTTGAAAAAAGTTTTCTTCAACGGTGAACTTGTCGCATAAGCCAACGCTTCATAATATTGCCATTCGACATTGTGGATTCGAACCCATTTTTGTCTATTCGCAAATCTCTCGTCGCTCAAAATGGAAGTCGTGTGTAAACCTTCCATTAAAATGGGAAAATCATCTTCTAGCAAACGATTCACTAAATTTTCTGAACGTCGTGTCGCAACGATAAAAGGTTCTTTTTTGAAATTGGA
>JBFYPS010000210.1:0-14522 GCA_041303135.1 Crocinitomicaceae bacterium
ATTATGCTATCGATTGATGGTGGTGTGACATTTACTACTGTACTTTCAAACACTCCAAATGATGGCTCCCAAGATATTATTGTTCCCAACTCCCCTTCTACAACAGCCATCATCATGGTTATATGCGAAAATGGAACTTTCTTTGACATTTCTAATAATTTCTTTGAGATAACTTCTGGTGTTAGTTGTGACGGACCAACATTGGCTGTATTAAGCGGAAACAACACCATATGTGCTGGTGGATCTGGAACATTAACTATCACCGGTGGCTCATTAAATGATGCAACTGATTGGCATTGGTATACAGGAAGTTGTGGCGGAACTGCTGTTGGAACTGGAACTTCCATTACAGTAAATACACCCGGGATTTATTATGTCCGTGGAGAAGGTGGTTGTGTAATTCCAGGAAACTGCTCAACAGTCAACTTGCAAACACAGACAATCGTTAATACGGTTGTCGTTTCAGGAATTCAAATGACTGCCAATCAATCAAGCGCAACATATCAATGGATTGATTGTACAAATGGAAATGCATTAATAACTGGTCAAACTAATCAATCATACACGGCGACAGTAAATGGTCAATATGCGGTTATCATTACCCGAAATGGTTGTGTGGATACTTCCAACTGTATAACCATAAACAGTGTTGGTTTGCAAGATTTAAATCTGGTAAATACGCAACTTTATCCAAATCCAGTTTCATCCATTTTGACTGTTGATTTTGGACAACAAATTAATTTAGATGTCATAGAATTGACAGATGCTTTGGGAAGAATTATTCAAACATTTAAAAATTTCAATGGAAATCAAATGCAAATTGATTTAGCAAAAGAAAGTGACGGTGTTTATTTCTTGAACTTAAATCTTGGTCAAAATACAAAAACATTGAGAATCATTAAACAATAACTATTTTTACATTGAAATTGGGAAAGGAGGCACATTGCTTTCTTTCCTTTTTTATGAAGTTATGTTTGGAAATATCTCTTTTTTTCATTTCAGTCTTAATCTCAAATTTGGTAATTCGAATCAATCAATGAGTTCGAAATTAAGTAAGGAGTATCTTTTTTTGAATAATTTTGATTTCAAATAAAATGGAATCTCAAAACAACATTCAATTGGAAATTCAGACTTCTAAAGGTGTCATTTTTATTGAAAAGCTAGAACTTGAAAATCTAGCCAAACCAATTGTTTCTCAAAAAATCAAAGAGTTACTTACAAACAAATTGCATGTTGGAGAAATCAACATTGTGCATTTAGACAATGGTCAACCTTATATTGATAACATTCCACAATTAAACATTTCCATTTCTCACTCTAAAAAATGGATAAGCATTTATATTTCTGAGGATTATGCTGTAGGAATAGACATTGAAGAAAGTAATGAAAAGATAAAATTCATTCACAATCTATTTGTAAACGAAAGAGAGAAAGATCTATTCGACACCAATAATTTGGAAATTTTGCAGCTCATTTGGAGTTCCAAAGAAGCTATATTTAAATACTTTTCTGGAGAATTTGTTACCTTAGAAAAACAAGTTTCCATAGAAAATATTGATTTTGAAAATCAAAAAATCAAGGCAAATACAATTTATGGTTGGTGTGAGTGTGTATTTGAACAAATTGAAAATGGCGTTTATTTAGTTTGGATTTAGTAAAAAAAGTTAAATTTTCTTGTATTTGATTAGCTTTAATCTAATAAGCTTTATCTTTAGAAACAAGGAAATTATTCTCATCATTTACAAATACTTATAAAACTAAATTTACAATATGAGTGCATTTTGGAAAAAAATGATTCTTCAGGTATTCTTTAAAAAAGAGATTAATCAACAAGGGTTTTCCTCTTACAAAGCCGCCAAAAAATACCGTGAATTTACCATCATGGGAAAAAGAAATGCCAAAGATTTTTTTTTAATCACGGTGGGTATTTTTTCTGCTGCATTTGGTTTTAAAGGATTTTTATTAACCAATCATTTCATTGATGGTGGCGCAACTGGAATTTCATTACTTGTTTCAGCGATGACAAAAATTCCCTTGTATTGGCTCGTTTTGATTGTAAATATTCCCTTTATTTTTCTTGCCTACAAAGTAATGGGAAAAGGATTTGCCATCAAAACAGCTTTGGCAATTACCGGATTAGCCATTTGCTTGGCTACTTTGCACTTTCCAAATGTGACCAACGACAATTTACTTGTTGCCATTTTTGGTGGATTTTTTCTTGGAGCTGGAATAGGTTTGGCAGTCAGAGGTGGCGCCGTTATTGACGGAACTGAAGTGCTAGCAATTTTCTTAAGTAGAAAATTTGGCACCACGATAGGTGATATTATCATTCTTATAAATGTGATCATTTTCTCTTTAGCAGCATATCTTCTGGGAATTGAAATTGCGATGTATTCGATGATTACCTATTTGGCCGCATCTAAAACATTGGACTTTTTAGTTGAAGGAATAGATGAATATATTGGAGTGACCATTGTTTCAACACACAGCGAAAAAATTAGACAAATGATTATCAATACAATGGGACGAGGTGTTACGGTCTATTCTGGAAAAACTGGCTACGGAAAAAGAGGAGAAACCAAAGACACTGAAATTATATACACTGTAATCACAAGATTAGAACTAAATAAACTAAACACTGAAATTGAAAAAATCGAGCCAACTGCTTTTGTTGTGATGCATCCTGTGAAAGACACCAAAGGTGGAATGATTAAGAAAAGAGCTTTAAAACACTGATTTTTTGGAGTATTTCTTTCTCAAAAAAAATTATTTTTATAATATTTACCTAGGTAACAAAACAAATGTTATTTTCGTGTGTTTTTCAAATAAAAGCAAACATGAAAAAAATATTATTTTCGATTTTCATTATTGGTATCAATAGCAGTTTAAATGCGCAAAAAAGTTGTTGCTCAAGACCTGAATCAACAGAAACATTCGCCATGTTGACCCTAGATGAAAACTTTGTTGCGACACATTTAGACCCAAAACCCTTCACTTTAGAAAATCCAATTGGGAAAGAAATAACATTCAAAACCAAAGATGGAATAGATGGTCATGCCTATGAAATCAAAGCAAAAGAAGCAACTAACAATTATGTTTTGGTAATTCATGAATGGTGGGGTTTGAATGATTACATCAAGCAAGAATCTGAAAAAATTTACAAAGCATTGGGAAATGTGAATGTGATTGCTATCGATTTATACGACCAAAAAGTGGCAACAGTCAAAGATTCTGCAGCGAAATACATGCAATCTGTTCAAACTGTTAGAGCGGAAAACATCATCAATGGAGTTATTGATTATGCTGGGGAAAAATCAAAAATTGCCACAATTGGATGGTGTTTTGGTGGCGGTTGGAGCATGCAAACAAGTTTACTCGCTGGTAAAAAAAGCAAGGCTTGTGTAATGTACTACGGTATGCCTGAAGAAAAAACTGAAAAAATTGAAACTTTAAATTCTCCTGTATTATTTGTATGGCCAAAACAAGATCAATGGATCAATAAAGATATGGTAACTCGATTTGAAAACAATATGAAAACTGTAGACAAAAAACTAACCGTTGAAGCCTACGATGCAGACCATGCTTTTGCAAATCCAAGTAATCCAAAATACAGTAAAACATTTGCTGATGATGCATTTAACAAGGCAATTGAATTTATCAAAATCAATTTAAAATAACACAAAAAATTTGTCTTGTGAATGGTTAAAACGCTTTGAGAATGTTCTTGAAGCGTTTTTTTTTGATTTATATAAAAAAAGAATTTATTCAAATTACGAAATTTTACTTAGATAGCAAAATTGCAATTTGCCTTATTTTGAAAAAAATTAAGCTATGAAAAAATCAATTTTCTTTCTCTTGTTGGTGGTATTGGCAACAACTTCCTGTGATAAAAATTACAGAGGAATAAACAAATTATCTGGAAACTGGTATTTAAAAAGTATAGACAGAAATGGTGTTTCTGAAGACATGAATATTCTTAAAATTAAGCTGAAATCTACTTATGATGTTGGCGACAGTTGGTTTGGATATTACTATGAAGACAATGTAGTAAATGGCTCGCCAACTAGTATAAAATATGATTTACAAATCGAAATCAGCAACAAAGGAAAAATTGCAACATTTTTCTACAATTACGGCTCAATCAATGGTTGGACTGAAGTTTATGACATCTTAAAATTGAAAAAGAATGCACTTGAACTAAAAGCAGTTGGCGAGGAAAACTATTATGTTTTTGAACGATAAAAACACTATTTTCTAAATCATAAAAAAGGCTGATCAATTCAATGACCAGCCTTTGCTATTTTTGAAAAACAAATATTATTGTTTAGAAATCTTCTTCACAATAGATTTATTTTCTGTGCTCATGTTTATTAAGTAAATTCCATTCGGATAATTAGATAAATCAATTTGAGATTCAAAATTTCCATTGGAGGTTTGAACTAAATCTTTTGATAAAATAACTTCTCCTAGTAAATTCATCACAGTAATAGTAGAACTTAAATCATTTGAATTCAACTGAATATTAAATAATCCTTTGCTTGGATTTGGATAAACATTGAAATTTTTATTATTGGATTCATTTACCTCATCAATTGCTGCTGTTCCAACTAATATCTGTTTGATAATTGAATCTGCACATCCTGCTGAAGAAGTCACAACTAATTTAACAACGTAAATTCCTGCATTAGGATAAATGTGTGATGGGTTATCTGCAAAAACATCTGTACCATCACCAAAAAACCAATGAGATGTTTGAGCATTTGTAGAGGTATTTGTAAAATATGCATCATTTATACCTCCTGTTATGTTCGTAAAGCCAGGAATTGGAGGTGCACCAAAAGAAACAGTTACAGATGCACTTGATGTACAACCAAGAAGATTTGTTGCTGAAACAGTATAAATCGAAGTTGTTGTAGGTGTCACAACAACAGTGTCATTTGTTGAAGTAATTGCAGACGGTGACCACAAATAAGTTACCTGAGGATCATTGGATGATACAAATAAACTCACGTTTGCAGAATCACCTTCACAGAATTCTAAATCAGATGCCGTCAAACTAATTGTTGGACCAACTTGTATAGGATCAACAGTAATCAAAATTGAATCCATTTTAGAACATCCATATTGACTTGTAACGTTAACATATTGGTATCCTGTAGAGGTTGGATTAACAATGACACTTGGTCCTATCAAACCAGCTGGTGTCCAAATAGCGGTATAAGTATTTGCAGCATCACCACCTGTATTTCCAATAAACAAATTAATTACTGTACTACCATTCAAACAAACTGTTTGATTTGTTGCAACTAGATTTGTAGATGGAATTGGACGGACTGTGATAGTAGAAGTAGCAGAGCTATTGCAACCATTCACAGGATTGGTTACCAAAACAGTATAGCTTTCTGTTTGCAAAGGAATCGCTACTGAAATAGTATCATTTACAGAAGTAATTGTTCCTCCAGCTGTAGTTGACCATTGATAAGTTGCACCTGGCGTGGAAGTACTTGCTGCAATTATACTGTTTCCTGTTGCGCCAGCACACACATTCAAATTTGAATAATTCATGGTAACAACAGGACCAACAAGATTCCCATCGATTGTAACAACTGTAGTATCGTTTCTGAAACATCCATATTGGCCATAAACAGTAACAATGTATTCAGTTGTGACTGTTGGTGAAACGGTAATTGTTGATGTTGATTCTGAATTTGGTGACCATAAATAACTCAATGTCACTCCTGTTGCCACTGAAGCATTAACACTTAAAACTGAACTTCCGCCTTGACAAAGTACAGGTAAAGAATTTGTCAAATTGTTTATAGTTGGTCTAGCGCCAACAACGATTGTTTTTGTAACCGGCAAGGAAACGCAACCATCAGCATCTGTACCTACAAGTGTAAATGTCCTTGTGTTTGCAGGTGAAATTGTTATGCTTGAAGAACTTGAATAAGTAGGGTTTGAAAATGTACTCCACTGATAAGAATTAGCGCCGTTAGCATACAATGTTAAATTATCACCACTACAAATTGTATCAGTTACACTCAAAATTTCAACCACTGGAGTGGGATTTTGACTTACCAAAATTTGCAAAGGAATGGTAAAGGAAGATTGATTAGAGTAACTACAAAATGAGCTACATCTAATGTAAGTAGTACTTGTGACATTTGGTAAACTTGCAGTTATAGAATTAGAACCAAAAGTTGCCCAAGGACCTGATGGCGTTGGAGCAGAAAACCATGCATGCGTAATTCCTAAATCCGACGTACCATTCAGCAAAGTGAAGTCAACTGGACCTGAATTACCACAAAACAAAGAATCGGACGCAGAAACATTTCCTGCAGTTGGCGCGCCTGAACATAAAGCTGGATATTCATCCCAATTAATATCATCTAAATAAATTCTTCTTGAAAGCGATTGAGGACCATAGACAGTTCCTTTAAAAATCAAATAATTAGTTGCTGTATTAAATCCCGATGGAATTGCATAAGAATATTGATACCAACCATTTAAAGCTTGAACATTAGGTAAATTAACAGATTTCAGCCTTGAAACAATCCCCAATCTTGTTGCTCCTGTTAATGAAAGAGAAGTATTAATATAAACTGCCAAACTATCAGGATTACTTGTTTCTAATGAATCTCTATATATCCAAAAACTTACTATTGGTGTGTTATTTCCTCTACCCTCCAAAGTAAATGAAGGAGTTACAATCGATTCTGTATGAAAAGTTACAGTTCCACCGATAGGGTATCTCATTCTAGCCATTCCTGTTCCTGAATGAGAATTTCCGTCTAAAGGTGCAAGCAATGTAGCTACCCTTGACCAATTTGCTGTTCCACCAATAGTACTCCACCCCGGAGGGAGAAATAGTGTGGAATCAAAACTTTCAGAATGCACTATTTGCGCATTTGCAAGGGTAGAAAATTGAAAGAAAAAAAGCAGAATAGCCAATTTTCCAATAATTGTTTGGTAGTTTTTCTTCATAAGTAGTATGATAAAAAATATATTTTATTCTCTCTTTAAACGTTAGCATGTGTTCAAAAGTGAACAAAATTAAAATATTTTTTTAAATATCTACAATTAATGCTTTTACAGTTGAATACTTAACAGCAAATCAGAAATAAAAACTGTTTATTTTGGCTGAAATCCACCTTGCACTTTCAATTGACCAAACTCATATTCTCGTTCAGTTAAAACTTTTCCACGTCCGTCATAGGTTCGTAAAAATCCATGCTTCATTCCATCCTTGTAATTCACCTCGGATGTAATTTCACCTCTTCTTCCGAATTCACGCATTGGTCCGTCAAGCTTTCCATTTTTGTAGGTAGAAGTTACAGCGGGTATTTTACCACCCGGATAAAAATCTTTCCATTCGCCATCTTTCTCACCAGATTTATAATTCCCTTCCTCTGTTTTTTTATAATCTTTCGAAGAATAAGAAACTGCATAACCATCTTTTACACTTTCATAGGTGACGCGACCTTTCATTGGACCGTATTTGACTTTAGATTTAATTTTTACAATTTTGTAAGTATACAAATCCTTTGGTCTGCCATTTTCAAAATATTCAACCCATTCTTTGTTTTTTAATCCCTCTTTATAAAAACCAGTCAATTTTAATGCTCCTTTGAATGAATAAGATTTCCATTCACCATGCAAAACTCCAGCTTTAAAAGTGGTTTCATTTTTTAACTTTCCGTTTTCCCAATTGTTAATCCATCTTCCCTCTTCTTTACCAGCTACGTATTTTCCTGACATCAACAATGTACCGTCTTCATACCATGTTTCCCACAAACCATCTTTTTCATCTTTAGAAAAACTTCCAACTTTGAATTTTGAACCGTCTTTATAAAAATAATTCCAATTACCATCTTTAAGCCCCATTTTATATTGAGCTGTATAAGCAATTTCACCTGTGGGATACCAATAAGTCCAATCTCCATGTTGTTGGTCTTCCTTAAAATTACCAGACATGTCTCGCACACCAAATTTGGTGTACCAAGTCCACAAGCCATTTTTTTGTCCCGCTTTATAATAACCTTCGGTACTTACTTGACCATTATCATAGAAATATTGGTACTTTCCTTCCAGTCTGTCTTCTTCATAATTACACACTTTTTCAAGTTTTCCCGTGTAATAATAAAACTTCCAATTCCCCGTTTTCCTGCCATTTTTATAAAATCCAGACAAGGTAGAATCACCCAAAATACTTTTTTCCAAAAATATGCCGTCCAAAACACCTGATTTATAAAAATAATATTGCTTCAACAATCCATTATTATACAATTCTACAATTTTACCCGTCCCATTGACAAGTGTTTGTGTATGCAATGAGTCATCAATCCAAAAAGATTGCACGAATCGTGTGGAATCAATAATCTCCTCAACCATTTTTGGACTTCCGTCTAAGTGAAAAGTTTTCCAGATACCAAATTCTTTATTGTCTTTGAAATAACCTTCTACCTCCAATATTCCACTTTCATTCCAAAGTCGATAGATACTATCTTGTAAATCGTTGATGAAATAACCTTCTTGACGCATCATTCCGTTGGGATATTTTAGAATTACTGCCCCATGTAGTTTGCCTTTGTAATAATTTCTAATTTCTATAAGCTTACCCCCTCGATCAAAATATTCCCATTTACCATGTTCTTTATTTGTTTCACCAAGGGGATCCTTGTAGTAAGCACCTGCTGATTGTGGTTGTGTTTTATCAAAATCCCAATACAAAGTTTTCTTTTTCGTTAAGTTTTCTTTCAATACAGTCTGACTAAATGAATTAAAAGACGCGAAAATGATGAAACAAAAAATTAATCTTAACATGTGATTTTTGGATTTATAGAATAATGAAAAACATTCTTTTTGTTACAATTTAGAGAGTACTCCTTGGGCAAACAAAACGATTCCAAACAAAAACAGAATCGTTCCTGTAATTCGATTTAGTGAAGTTAAAACTCTATCTGTAATGAAAGGACGTAGTTTTTTCGCTCCCAAAATTTTAAGAAAATCGATTGAAAAAAACACGAACAAAAGAATACAAATGTAGAAAAAAGTTGGGGCAACAATGTGTGCATTAGACGTTTGCTTTGTGCCTAATGCCATAACACTAAACCAATAAACAATGACTAAAGGATTTGCTAAATTGAGTACTAAACCCTTTACAAAAAGCATCAAATAATCTCTTGAATTGTGAATGGCATTTCCTAAATCGTCTTGTTTGTGTGGTTTGGGTTTTTTAAAAAAAGAAACGCTTCCATATATTAAAAACAAACATCCACCAAAAATTTTCAAAATCCCTTCATTTTCTCCTTTGGTTAATGCTGAAACTTCAGCATAAAAAATATAAGCGATGATGATGTAAATAAGATCACTAATGAAAATTCCTGCATCAAAAGCAAGTGCAGGTCTCACTCCTTTCCGAATGCTAATTTCGAGCAAGACAAAGAATGCAGGCCCAAGCATAATACTTAAGATGAAACCTGTACCAACCGCACTAAGTACTAATTCGAGCAATGGAGAAATTTTATAGTTCACACAAAAATAATGAAACGATTGAGTTTTGAATAAAAACGAACAGGTTATTTGAAAGTTTTTCTTGAAAAACTCGGTTTCAAAATGCTAAAAAAATGAAATCATATCACAATTTAACCAATATCTTTTCGATTTCTGCTTTCAACTGTGGTAAAAATTGAAGGAAGTGATTACATTTGCAAGAAATTACTAGGTTGATATTGGAGTTTTTCTCTGATTGGAGGCCAAAAAGCATGGAATAATCATCAAATTGAATATTTCATCAACCACTTAAAAATTGTTTATTTATGAAAATTGCAGCTGCAAATAAAAAACTAGATTCAATCATTGAAAAAGTTGAAAAAGAAGGAATTCTTGCAAAAGGTCTTGTTGATGATTTAAAAGAATTACGCGAATTTGCTTTGAAAGAACAAGATCCTTTGGTTACCAAAGTGTTGAGATTGACTTATGAGTTTCTTACTGAACGTGAAGCATTTGATGTTCAAGCGCAATATGAAGAAGACGAGGAGGAAAATGAATATCCAATTGAGATTGAAGACAATGAAAACTTGCTTTATTTGTTGAATTTGCTAAAAAATGCAGACCACAAAATCAATCGTGAAGAAATTAAAGATTATAGAACTGCTTTGAAAGAGGAGCTTTATTAATCATAAAAAATAGCATTAAAAAAGGCGATTAAAATAAATTAATCGCCTTTTTCTTTGTTCAATATTTCGATTTACAAATCAAACTTAATTCCTTGTGCCAAAGGCAAACTATCAGAATAATTGATTGTATTTGTTTGTCTTCTCATGTAAACTTTCCAAGCATCAGAACCAGACTCACGTCCACCGCCAGTTTCTTTTTCACCACCAAAAGCACCACCAATTTCAGCGCCTGAAGTTCCGATATTTACGTTTGCAATTCCACAATCCGAACCAGCTGATGACAAAAATGCTTCAGCTTCTTTCAAATTATTAGTCATAATTGCAGATGACAAACCTTGAGGAACACCATTTTGCAATGCAATCGCATTTTCAACTGTTCCGCTATATTTCATTAAATACAAAATTGGTGCAAAAGTTTCATGTTGTACAATCGCATAATCATTGCTTGCTTCAGCAATGGCTGGTTGTACATAGCATCCAGATTCATAACCTTCTCCTGTCAAAACTCCACCTTCAACAATAATTTTTCCACCTTCTTCAACTACTTTTTGCAAAGCATTTTGATAGGCTGCAACTGCATCTTTATCAATCAATGGTCCAACATGCATGTTTTGATCCAATGGATTTCCAATCTTCAATTGTCCATAAGCTTTCACGATGGCATTTTTTACCGTTTCGTAAACATCTTCATGAATAATCAATCGACGTGTTGAAGTACATCTTTGTCCTGCAGTTCCGATTGCGCCAAAAACAGCACCAGGAACCACTACTTTCAAATCAGCAGTTGGTGTGATTATAATCGCATTGTTACCCCCTAATTCAAGCAAAGAACGTCCTAAACGCTCTCCTACTACTTGTCCAACAGATTTACCCATTCTAGTCGAACCCGTTGCAGAAATCAAAGGAACTCTTTTGTCTGCTGTCATTGCTTTCCCTAATTCAGGTCCACCGATTACCAAACAAGAAACACCTTCTGGAACATCGTTATCAGTAAATACTTCTTCAGCTATTTTTTGACACGCAATTGCTGTCAAAGGTGTTTTTTCAGATGGTTTCCAAATACAAACATCACCACAAACCCATGCTAATGCTGCATTCCAACTCCAAACAGCCACTGGAAAATTAAATGCTGAAATAATTCCAACCAATCCTAGAGGATGATATTGTTCATACATTCTATGACTTGGACGCTCAGAATGCATTGTTAATCCATATAATTGACGTGAAAGTCCAACTGCGAAATCACAGATGTCAATCATTTCTTGAACTTCACCCAAACCTTCTTGCAAAGATTTTCCCATTTCGTAGGAAACCAATTTTCCAAGTGGTTCTTTGTAATCTCTCAATTTATCTCCCAATTGTCTTACAATTTCACCACGTTTTGGTGCTGGAATTTGTCTCCAAACTTTGAATGCTTCTTGAGATTTTAAGATTGCTGCTTCATAATCCGCTTGAGATGCAGCAGAAACAGAAGCAATTAATTTTCCATCAACTGGAGAATAAGAGTCAATTTGTTCACCACTAGTGTTAAACCAATAACTTCCTGTTGAAGCTCCTGGATTGATGGATTCAATTCCTAATTGATCCAATATTTCTTGAATTTCAAGACCTGATTGTACGTTAGACATTTGCCCTTGTATTTTTAATTAATAGACTACAAAATTACATGAATTATTTAACTCTTTAATTCAAATTTGAGAAATAAAAAAGCATTTACCAGAACTAAATCCGATAAATGCTTTTAATAAAATTGGTGCTATATTAATTATCTAACTACAATCCCTTTTTTGGTAATTACTTTTCCACCTACGGTTCCAGTAATGAAGTAAGCTCCATTTGGCAAATCAGTTACTTGAACCTTATTTCCATTGGCTTCAGTAACTTCAATTGATTGAATGTATTGACCCATTTCATTCACTATTTTTAAAGAAACGGCTTCACTACAAGTCACTGTAAAATCACCATTTGATGGGTTTGGATATGCATTGAAATCAAAAGCATTTTGAAGCTCATTTACTCCTGCTACTTCTAAACCGTTAACATCAATTGGTTCTTTATTCTCTGATGTTTCAGCACCTGGTTTCGCACCTGGCGCACCTGGCGCGGTAACGTTACATGCTTGACCATAGTTTGAATAGATTGATCCTGTTTTGGTAGAAACTCTAACAGAATAAGTCATTCCTGGCGTATAAGTAAACTGATTGAATTTAAAGTTGCGTGTTGCGTTTTCGACATAAACGACATTATTGTTTAAATCAGTTAACTCAAATTTATACGCAGAGGCACTCGTGATTTCACCACTCCAAACTAAAACTGAACTACTATTCACTTGAATTCCACACTGTGATGCTTGTATTTTTGTTAAAATGTCTAAACTTATTAAACAAGGGGAGCCATACTCAGAATATACATTTCCAATTAAATAAGAAACTCTTACAGAATAAGTCGAGTTATTTAAATTAGCAAACTGTGAGAATGTAAATGTTCTCGTTACACTATTTATAATAAACACATTGTTATTTGCATCTGTAATTTCAAATCGATATGCAGTAGCTCCTGAAATTGAATTTGCCCAAACTGATGTGTTTGGACTTGAAATAGTTACACCACACTGCGTCGATTGCAATTCAGTTCGATTATCAAATTTTACTGTGCATGCTGCTCCATATGCTGAATAAACAGTCCCAGTTAATGCTGAAACTCTTATGGAATATGTTGTATTATTTTCATATGCAAACTGTGAGAAAGTAAAGTTTCTAGTTGTGCTATTTATGTAATAAACGTTGTTTGTACTCATGTCAGTTAATTCAAATCGGTATCCGGTTGCTCCAGCCATTGAATTTGCTGATATCACAGTTGTTGGACTAGCAATGGAAATTCCACAATGCGTCGATTGCAGTTCAGTTCGTTTATCAAATTTTACATTACAAGCCGTTCCATAAGCTGAATAAACGGTCCCCGTTAAAGCAGAAACTCTAACAGAATAAGTAGTGTTGTTTTCATACGCAAACTGAGAAAAAGTAAAGTTTCTAGTTGTACTATTTACGAAATAAACATTATTTGTGTTCATATCAGTTAATTCAAATCTATATGCTGTTGCTCCTGATATTGAATTTGCCCAAATTGATGTTGTTGAATTGTCAATTGAAATTCCACATTGTGATGCTTGAAGTTGAGTTCGTTTATCAAATGTTATTGCACATGCTGGACCATAAGCCGAATAACCATCAGCTGTTTGCACTGCAACACGAATTGAATAAGTAGTGTTGTTTTGATATGCAAATTGTTCGAAAGTAAATGTTCTCGTTACACTATTGATAATAAAAACTGTGTTGTTTGGATCTGTAATTTCAAATCTATAACCAGTTGCCACAGAAACATTTGTAGCAGAAATTACAGTAGTTGGACTAGAAATTGAAATTCCACATTGTGTTGAAACCAATTTTGTTTGATACTCAAACCTAACATCACATGCTACACCATATGGTAAATATAAACCGCCAACTTTCGCAGCAACCCTTACTGAATATGTCATATTGTTAGAAAATGAAATATTTGAAAATTTGAAATATCTATTTGTTGTTTCATAAACAAAAACGTTACTTGAAGGATCTGTAAATTCAAATTTGTAATTCGTTGCACCAGAAACGTTATTGGCCCAAACAGAAGTATTTGTATTTGTAATGGTGGCTCCACACTGTGATGCTTGAATTTTGGTACAATTTCTAACTGTGGCTTGAATACCATTCGAAACAGCAATATTGCTTGAAATACATTCTGCAACTGAACTCATCTGCACAGTCACAATTTTTCCATTTGTCAATGTGGTTGTGGCAAAAGTTGAACCATTTTGACCGCTTACATTTACACCATTGATTTTCCACTGATAGGTAGGATTTGATCCTCCATTTACAGCTGTTGCAGTAAACAAAACATTTGTTCCAGAACAAATCATATAATCCAAATCTGAAGTTGCAATACTTACAGATGGTGTTTGCATAGGATTAACTGTCAATTCCAATACTTCGGTTACACAATTTTCTGTAGTTCCTGTGTAAGTTCCTGATTCAGTATAAGTCTCACCGTTGTTTGACCAAGTGTAACTACCACATGAAGATGCTACAGTAACATTATTTGAATTTGGTGTGATTGTCAATTCTAATACTTCAGTTACACAGTTTTCTGTCGAGCCTATATAAGTTCCTGACTCAGTATAAGTCTCACCATTGTTTGACCAAGTGTAACTGCCACATGATGATGCTACTGTTACATTGTTCGAATTTGGTGTTATCGTTAATTCCAATACTTCGGTTACACAGTTTTCTGTTGTACCAATGTATGTTC
>JBFYPS010000211.1:0-3698 GCA_041303135.1 Crocinitomicaceae bacterium
TTTTTAGTGTTTTTGATTAACTGATTCATTTAGTTATAAATAGTAAATGTCAAATTTACAATAATGAATTTTGAGCCCATTTTTTCCGAGTATGGGAACTTGAATTTTCTTCGGTAAAAACAAATTACTTTTTCTAACGATAAACCTACTTTTTAGCGCTTTCTGGAAATAATTTTTGGAACTTAGATTTTGCTGAATAATTTCACTTAATTTCGTTTTTTGAATTCTAAAACATGGTGACATTGCCGATTATTGGTAGAAAAGACAAAGCTGATTTTCCAAGCTTGGAAATCAAATCATTGGATGTGAAAATTGACAGTGGTGCGTATTCATGCTCTATTCATTGTGAACAAGTAGAAGTGCTTGAAATGGAAGGAAAAGTAATGTTAGAAGTCATTTTTCTTGACAAAGATCATCCAAAATACACAGGTAAAAAACATTATTTTGAAAATTACAAAATTAAGAAAGTAAAATCTTCAACTGGTTATCAGCAAGAGCGTTACTTTATTCCCCTTGAATTGAAATTATTTGGAGAAAGCTTTGTTACTGATTTTTCAATTACAAGCAGAAATGGTTTAAGAAATCCAGTTTTACTTGGTAGAAAACTTTTGAATAAACAATTTTTGATAGATTCTAGTAAAACGAATTTATCCTACAGATCAATGAAATTAAAAAAAAATAATTCCCAAAATTCATGAAAATCGCCATTTTATCCAGAAATTCAAATTTATATTCAACCCGAAGATTGGTTGAAGCAGCAGAGGCAGCGGGTCATGAAGCACATGTGATTGATCATTTGAGATGCAATATAGAAATTGAGCAAAAAGGTCCATCTTTATTTTATCAAGACAATTATTTAGAAGGTTTTGATGCAGTCATTCCTAGAATTGGCGCTTCAGTTACTTTTTACGGAACGGCAGTGGTTCGACAATTTGAAATGATGAATGTTTTTACGGCGGTAGGTTCTCGTGGAATTGTACATTCTAGAGATAAATTACGTTGCTTGCAAGTACTTTCCAAAGAAGGAATTGGACTTCCTAAAACGGTTTTTACCAATTATTCAAGAAACGTTGAACATGTTGTAGAATCTGCTGGAGGTGCGCCAGTTGTTTTGAAATTATTAGAAGGAACGCAAGGTTTGGGTGTTGTTTTGGCTGAAAATCAAAATGCTGCGCAATCGGTTTTGGAAGCATTCAACGGTTTGAAAGCTAGGGTAATCGTTCAGGAATTTATCCGTGAAGCAAAAGGTGCTGACATTCGTGCATTTATCGTTGATGGTGAAGTTGTTGGAGCAATGAAACGACAAGGAAAAGAAGGCGAATTTAGATCTAATTTGCACCGAGGCGGTTCTTCCAGAATCATCGAATTGACTGAAGAAGAAAAAGATGTTGCAATTCGCGCTGCAAGTGCTGTTGGATTAGGAATCGCTGGTGTTGATATGCTTCAATCTGAAAGAGGTCCATTGGTGTTGGAAGTAAATTCTTCGCCAGGTTTGGAAGGAATTGAGCGTACTACGCACAACGATATCGCTGGAAAAATTATCCAATATATTGAGAAAAACGTTAGAAAAAAGTAGTTCTAATCTTAATCGATTTGGATCATGCAAAAACATAAAAAACTGGTAATTTTAGGTCATGAAATTCTTCCTGGAAAAGGAGCAGAATTGAATTTGGATGTGGCAAAATTGCATACAAGCACACCGATTCAGGTTCCTGTGATTGTGCACCGCGCTAAAAATGACGGACCAACTTTATTACTCATGGCAGGAATGCACGGTGACGAAATCAACGGTATGGAAATCATTCGTCGCGTCATTCGAAAAGGGTGGAATAGACCTAATGCAGGAACAGTAATTTGTATCCCCGTTTTTAATATTTTCGGTTTTCTCAATGTTTCCAGAGAATTGCCAGATGGTCGAGATTTAAATCGAAGTTTTCCAGGCTCAAATTCTGGTTCATTAGCTAGTCAGTTTGCGTATCATTTCATGAAAGAAATCGCGCCAGTTGTAGATTATGTGATTGACTTTCATACCGGTTCAGCGCAAAGAAACAATTTTTCGCAAATCAGATGTGTGTTCTCAGACGAAGAAAGTTTGGCTTTGGCACAAGTTTTTAATCCGCCATTTATCATTCATTCGAGTTACATTTCTAAATCGATTCGAGAATCAATGAACAAGCGCAAAAAGAAAATTTTGCTTTTTGAAGGTGGAAAAACAAACTCCATCGAAGAAAAAGTAGTGGTTGAAGGTTTGGATGGCATCAAACGCATGTTGGAACATTTGCAAATGCGCACGTTTAAATTCGACAACAGTTTGAATCGTGAACCTATTTACATCAAAAACTCAAGATGGATTAGGGCTTCTCATGCTGGAATGTTTTGCTTGATGGTTGAAAATGGAGCGCAAGTTTCCGTCGGAACCATTTTAGGAATCATCACCGATCCTTTCGGGAAAATCGAGAGAAAAGTGAAATCTTCTATCGATGGTTTTGTGTTTTGTGTCAATGAAACTCCTGTGGTAAACAAAGGCGACGCACTTTTCCATGTAGGACAGTCAATCGAAAATCCAATTGTGCCAGATTACAAGGAGTTGTACATTTGATTGAATAGAAAATTTGTATTTATAAATTGTGATGCGGAGGCAATTCAGTTGGAATTTTCGTCACGCGATCATTCAACACAATACTTCCTGTTACTGCAACATTCAACGAAGAATTTCCTGGCAATCTTACCAAATAGTGGCACCTTGATTTCACATCTTCTGGTAAACCAAAATCTTCAGAGCCTAACAAATAAATCGCTCTTTTCGGATGTTCAAATTCTCCCAAAGGAATCGCAGTTTCATCAATTTCAATACCAACCAATCTACAATCGTAAGGAATATTGTTTAGCAAATCTTCAAATTCATCATAGTGAAACAAAGGAATACGCGACCAAGCCCTCACTACATCAGAAGTTTGTTTTTTATATTTTTTTCCAACCGTGAAAATGTAACTTGCCCCAAGCACAAACGCCGAACGCCACAAAGTTCCAATATTGTGTTCCGTCTTGTGTTTATAAATTCCAATGGCGCAATAACCCTGAGTATTTTTGGTTTTCATAGCGCAAAAATAGCAGTAATTTTATAAAAGTCCCGCTTCGCTAAAGGAGAACAAGATATTAGGACGTCAGGATATTAAGATTTTAAGACGAGATTTTGAGTACTTTGCTGTGCAACTTTAAGACTTTAGTTTTTCGTTGTCACTTCTTAACTTTTCAAGTAAATTAAATTCAAAACAAAATGAAAATCAAAAGTCTTAATATCATAATATCTTAAAATCTTAATATCTTCAGTCTAATGTCTTAAAATCATAATATCCTAAAATCTTAACATCTCCCAACCACAATTCTAACTTATTTAAAATATTTTTGCAAAAAAAACAATCCCATGGAATTCATCGATGAAAAATTAGACCAATACGTTTGCAAACACACTGACAAAGAATCGGAATTATTGTATGAATTAAATCGTCAGACGCACATTCGTGTTTTGAATTCACGTATGTTGAGTGGACAATTCCAAGGGCGATTGTTGAGTATGATTGCGCACATGATCAAACCTGAAAACATATTGGAAATTGGCACTTATACAGGTTATTCCGCTTTGTGTTTTTGGGAAGGTTTGGCTGAAAATGGAAAAATCACAACGATTGATATCAATG
>JBFYPS010000212.1:0-6918 GCA_041303135.1 Crocinitomicaceae bacterium
CTGATTTATTAATTTTCCGCTTTGATTTATAACCATATCCATCGAAAAATTTAATTTTATTTTTAGATAAATGGTAGTCAATTTTATTCTTGCGATAGTCGATCTCAACTTTTCCTGAAAATGGTTTATTCTGGTATAACATAGTTGATTTTTCAGTTTTTTCATAGTTTTCATATCTGTTTGTCAAATTAATATAATTTGTACTATCTAACTGATTTATTGCCTTGCCACGAATCTTGCCTTCCGAAATAGTTTGTATTGCTAAATCTCCTAAAAAAGCGTTTGATATTCCTTTATAGGTTTCGAATTTATCAGAGAATTGGTAGGATTCTTCCGATTTTTTATTTCCAAGAATTGAGTAATTGATTTTGGTAATCGTTTTTGAATTGGGATTGTAAAATGATTCTGTGTTTACAGTGGTATCTTTAAACCATCGCTTATAATAAATCGAATTTTCTGAGTATTTAGGGTTATATATCATCGATTTATCATAATACCAGAAGCTTGAAGTTTCTGTTTTTGCACAAGGATACAAGTTGTCAATAGTCAAATGATTGTCGGCATATTCAGGGTCTAGTTCTTTGCGTAAAAAAGCGCCTTTTTCGTCATAAATATCTATGATGATTAATTTACCATTAAAATCAAATTTTTTGTTTTCATATTCATGCTTGTCTGCATGATAAAGGATTGCATCACAAGGTTTTCCATTTGACCAAAAAACAGTGTCTTCCACGATCAAATCTCCATTTTTGAAATATAATTTTACTTCAGGCTTTCCATTAGGATAAAATGATTCATAAACATCAGTATAGCGATTGATGATACCAATGCTGTCTATAAATTTTGAACGTGATATATTCACTTGATTGTAATAAATTTGACGTTCATCTCCAGGGTTTATAGATGAATAATTACGCCTGTAATTTGGATAGTCAATTTCCGAAAAATTTGGATTTTTTAAGGGGGGACAAATCCAAAAATGGGAAAAATCAATATTTACATCAGGGATTCGAGGAAAGGTTCTTTGGTTTTTTGTTTGTAAATAGGAAGTACTAAATTTATCTCTGATATAAGGTTTATGAGAAATGGTTTTTTGATCTGAATAGGTGTAATGTTCAGTTAAAATAGGATTATCAGGAAAGTTTGAAGTATATATAAACCATTCTCCATCTGGTTTTCCATCATTGAAATGACCCTTGGTAACTATTTTTCCGAAGGATTCTTTAATGTAAATTCCATTTTTTGCCCCTGCATGAAATTCATTGTTTTCTACCGTTGATAATCTTGGTTTTCGACAAAATAATTCTACCTCTTTTTTGGAATTTACATATTTACTGTCTTCTTTTTTTAATATCCAATTTCCTTCTTTGGCACCCCTCAAATATTTTCCTTGTTTTAAAGTATCGCCAACGGTATTAAACCAATAGGCATTTCCTTCTAACAGGTTGTTTTTGATGGTAAAAACGCCTGCCACTTTTGTTGTATCAATGACAATTTTATTTTTTCTATCAATTTTAAAATAGCCTGAAAATAGTTGAACATATTTTCCATCAGGCAAGGGGTCAAGCGCAGGAATCAGATCTTTGTCAAATTGATAAGCCACATTAAAAAAATGATCTGCGTTTTTTAATAGTGATTTAGCGTAAAAAAAAGTGTTTTCTCTACTTGGATATAAATTGAGTGCCCTTTTTTCTTTTTTCGAATTCTTGGTAGCATCAATTAATTTATCATGGGCCAAAATTGATTGTTTGTAAGGATAAATGTAATGGAATTCACCTTGATACATCATTGAATCTGGTTTTTGTCCAAAAGCTATGATTGTGAACAAGATAAACGAAAGCGACAATAAATTTTTCATGTGGGTTGATTTGTTAAAAGGTATATAATCCTATTTTCTCATTTCGTAACGGAAAGTTTCAAGATAATAATAGGGTTCGCCTGATGCATTTTCTTTTTTGTGTTTTAAATAGATTGGTTTTCCTGTTTTATCGTATTCAAAAAGATGCACAGTTCTAGTGATGAAATTATTGTCAGAAATTGTGGAGTCGATGTAGGATGTCCATTGATTTTTTTTGTTGTACAAATAACTTCGTTTGATTTCAAACGGATAATCTTCGATGATTCGTTCTTTCAATGCACCAGTTGGCCAATAGTTGTATAAATGCACTTCTTTTTCCTTCACCTTATTTTCAACTTTGTAGCGCTTATAAGGTTTTCTTGGAGTTCCCCAAATCACCCAATCATTGCTTGCTGGCTTTAGAATTGAATCTACAGAAAGTGGTCCCCAATATTTTTTCTGTTTGAGAAAATAAATGCGGTCATTTGTTTCAATATCTTCATAACAAGAAGCTTTCGGTTTGTTGTACCAATATCTGTGAACTACATAATTGTATTCTCTTTCAGATTGAAAATCAGTGTTAAAATCATTGGTAGAATCAGCATCCGAAAGGTGTTTGAAAACATCTGGCGACACATTTCTAAATCCGTTTCTATCCATTTTTCCTTGGTAGATGAAACTTGAACGGGCGATTTCTCTGTCGTCGTAATAGTAATAAATCACGAGGTACAAAACTTTGCCATTCGCATCGAAATAATATTCCCGTTTTTCTCTGGGCATTGCTTCGCTAGAAGAGATGGTGTTTGTGTCACCAATGACTCTTGGGAAAATGCGTTTGGTAATTTTGTAAATGTGATTGGCGCGAATCAAAGAATCATTGAACCAAAGTGGAAACGACAATTCTGATTCGAAATTCTCATTGAAAAACAGCGGATTAATCCATTGTTTTTTGTTCAAAGGCATTTTAGAATGTGCGTTTTTTTCCATTCCTGAATCGCAAGCGAAGAGGATGAAAATGATTGCAAAAACTGAAAAAATCTTGAACATATTGTTATTTGTGGAACTAAAGATATGGAAAAATCAGTTTAAATCTCGAAATTGAGATTTTGATAAATTTTCAAATCCTCAAAATATCCTTGATTTTTGGCGTTTCTAACTTGGTCTTGATATTCTTGAAAAATTAAATGCTAATTTTAGGCATTCAGACTTAAGCTTGAATTGGAAATGAATTTATATTCAAACAAACAAAAATGGAAGATTATTTTGCTGCTCATAGCATTGTTGCTTGTGGGTGCATCTTTGTTTGTTTCCAATACCATTGTCACCAAAGTAGGTGATCGAGAGCGCGATCGTGTGAAGCAATGGGCAGATGCGATCAAGAAGAAAGTGGAATTGGTTCAATTGACCAACCGTACTTTTTCTCAATTGCGCGACAAGGAAAAATCCGAAATGGAAATGTGGATCGATGCTACGAAAGAAATTTCGAAGCCAATCGCGGGAGATTTTATGCCTGATTATGAATTGCCACTCAAAATTATCAGCAAAAATAAAGACATTCCTGTGATTTTGATTGACAATAATCGTGCTGTTTCAACTTATATTAATTTGGATTTAGATACAATAGCCATTCGCGCTGAAAATCCTGGTTTGTCGAAAGCGCAGTTGAATCAATTGTTTGAAGATTCTTTGTTGAAACTGTCGGACCAATGGCGATTGAAAAACCCTGCGTTTACGATTGAGGTTTATGAAGGCTTGTTTATGACTTACATTTACAACGATTCCCGTGAAATTGTGAAGTTGGAGAAAGAACGTGATTCATTGTTGCGCTCGTTCAATCAAGAGTTGATTGAAAACAAAGGAATGGTTCCCGTTTTATTGATTGATAACAAAACGGATTCCATTTTAGCCACCAATTTACCGGCTAATAAAGTTTCTGATTCCATTTTACCAACAACAATTGCGAATTTGAAAGCGATTAACACGCCGATCGCCATTAATTTTTCGACGGAACAAAACAGCTTGTTGCTGTATGATGACAGTCCAGAATTGAAACAATTGCAATATTTTCCTTACATCCAATTTGGGATTATTGGTTTGTTTATCTTGATCGGATATCTGATTTTCAGTACTTTCCGAAAAGCAGAGCAAAACCAAGTTTGGGCTGGAATGGCGAAAGAAACTGCACATCAATTGGGAACACCACTTTCATCGCTGATGGCTTGGGTGCAATTGTTGGAAGCCCAAAATGTGGATCCGATGGTTATCGAGGAAATGCAAAAGGACGTCAATCGCTTAGAAACTGTGACAGATCGTTTTTCGAAAATTGGATCAGGTACCAAATTAGAACGAAAAAACATCGTTGAAACGACCAAAAAAGTGATGGATTATTTGCGTCACCGAATTTCCAATAAAATCGAGTTTGAATTTAAATCAGAAAAGTCAGACATTGAAGTGCTTCACAATGCGCCTTTGATGGAATGGGTCATCGAAAACATTGCCAAAAATGCTGTCGATTCCATGGAAACAGCTGGGAAATTGACCGTTTATGTGCACGAAACACCAGAATGGGTGCACATCGACATCAAAGACACCGGAAAAGGAATGCCACCGAAATTGTTCAAAACGATTTTCCAACCGGGATTCACCACCAAAAAACGCGGTTGGGGATTGGGTTTATCGCTCGTGAAACGCATCGTGCACGAAAACCACAAAGGCAAAGTGTTTGTGTTGGAGTCTGAAGTAGGGAAAGGGACGATTTTTAGGATTAGTATTCCGTTGTGATAAAGGTAAAATAAGATCATCTTGTTCTTTCTTTTTTCTTGATAAGAAAGAAAGAACCAAAGAATCCCGATAAATGGATCGGGACAAGGCTACGCAATCAAAGCTAAAAAATTACAATTTATGACTAAACAAAAGTAAACTCGCAACAAAGTGCTATTTAGTTTTGAAATTCTTCTATGCTCAGACAGTACTTTTGTTTGGTCGTCAAAAATTCCAATTTTTCTTGACGCTTTTATTGCTAAGGCCAAAAAAGTCTTAAAAACTATAGATATTCTGGCTATTCTTAGAAAATGATTAATTGGATTTTAGCGTAAGACATTAGATCATTAGACAATTTGAAAAATCTTGAGTCTAATGTCTTTGGTCTAATGTCTATCGTCTTCAGTCTTCCTACAACAATCCAAATTGCGTAAAATGATGCGTCAAATGTTTTGAGTGCAGGCGATTCCATTGATCAAAATCTAATGGACCGTAGTATGGGTGTGGATGTTTTAATCCTGGATTATCGGCGTAGAGTGATTCTAAATCTAGCCACGTTTCCACGTATTCGTCGATGGCCAATTCAATTTCTGAATGACGCAATGGTGTATCGTCTTTCACGAAAGAAACTTTTAAATTCGCAGCCATGGGCTTGTCAGAATCTAGAAATGCAACCATTCTTTCCAAACGGTCTTCGGGAACTTCCAAAGGGAAAGGCGTTTCGCCTGTGGCTATTTTGAGCGTGTCTGTCAAGTGCTCAATCATGCGTTGCGCGCCCATTGAACCCCAATTTGGTTTTGAATCCGCATTGAGTTTGTCAAAATACGGTAAAAGTGTTTCTAAATCGGTTGAAATAAACATTACTTGAAATTTTTTCCTACCAAGATATTCAAACTTTTTGGAATAACTTGCACATTCAATTCATTTCTTACTTCAAAAGGTTCACCGTCGTAGTGTGCCATCTTGTGTGTCAAAGTGATTCTCACTTTTTCAACAGGGATGATTTCCGAAAAACGAGAGCGGTGAGAAGTGCGTTTAAAAAATCTGTAAACCACTGCAGGCGCTTTCCACATCGAAAAAGGTTTTAGAATGCACAATTCGATTTTTCCATCAGAAATATTCGAATAAGGCGAAACACAAAATCCATTTCCGAACTCAGAAGAATTTGCCAAAGTGCACAATACAACAGGCAATTCTCTTTGGTAAGTTGGAAATTCAATTTTCACAGAAATCGGTTTGTAAGAAGCATATTCTCTGAAAACCAATTTCGCATAGCTCCAAAAACCACGTGTGTGGTATTCGTCGAATTTTTTGGCAATCAATGCGTCAAATCCGTAACCTCCAACACCTAAAAATGGTTTGTCGTTTACCAAAACGGTGTCCATTACAGAAGCGTTTTGTTCGTTGATGCTTTGTATCGCTTCGATGAGGTTTAAAGGAATTTTCAAATGACGCGCCAATCCGTTTCCTGAACCTGCAGGAAGAATGGCCAATTTCGTCTCAGTACCAATCAATGCGGTTCCTACTTCATGCACAGAACCGTCGCCGCCTACAGCACAAACGATGTCAAAACCATCAATTGCAGATTGCGCTGCGATTGCTTTGGCGTGTTTTCTATATTCAGTGATGGTGATTTCGTAATCGAAAATGGAATGATCGAGGTACTGTTCTATCAATGCAGGCAATTGGTTTTTCTTACCGATTCCCGATATTGGATTGATGATGAAGCGAATTTTCTTTTTCATTGGATGTCATTTGATTCAGAATCAAGTCACGATTGTAGCGCTGAATCAAGGCTTTTAACCTTTTTTCAAACACTTGACTTTCTTTCTTGTAATAAGAAATCGAGTCGGGCGTGTCTTTTCTTCTGATCATTGCACCATACAAATTTCGTGCCTTATCGTTCGAAAATGTTAATAAATAGTTATTTCTGAAGTAATGATAGGTTCCTTCCAGATAGGTAATCGCTTCAGGTTCATGTTTTTGATAGTAAGAATTACCCATCGAATAATATTTTTTTTCGATATTCAATAAATCCAATAAAGTGGGTAAAATATCGATGTGTTGGAAAAATTGCGTTTCCTTTTTGGGCTGAATCAATTTTTTTGGGTGAAAAAACAAAATCGGAATCTTGAACATTTCAGTTCGCTGACTGTAAATCGGACTTGAGGTCGCGGAAGTATGATCAGCGCACAAAATAAAAACAGTATTCTCGTACCAAGGTTGCTTTTTGGCTTCTTCGAAAAACTTTCTCAAACTGTAATCTCCGTAGTTGATTGATTCACAAATTTGCTCTTTGCCTTTTTTCAATTTTCCGCGCA
>JBFYPS010000213.1:0-2524 GCA_041303135.1 Crocinitomicaceae bacterium
CATCAATAATAAAGCAGTGCTTGTGCCCAATAGTGCTGTCATTGAAGCGGCTGATGATAAATTCATCGTTTTTGTGGCGGGAAAACTCAACGCTAAAAAAGAAGCGACCGTGACTAAAAAAGAAGTAGAAATCGGCACAACAAGCGGAGACAAAATCGAAATATTGAAAGGCCTAGAACCTGGTGAAAATGTGGTGACAGAAGGCGTGCGCAGTTTGAAAGACAAAATGGTGGTTCAAATCGTTGAATAATTTTTTAATAAACTAAAAATGAGTCAAAAATTAGATAAAAGTTTCGGCATTTCTACTTGGGCCATCAACAATCGAATGACGGTTTATGTCATTACTGCGATTATTTTGATTGGCGGTTTGATGTCGTATTATGCGATGCCTCGAGAGAGTTTTCCTGAGATTAAAGAAACCAAAATATATGTGAGTTCAATCAATCCTGGCAATGCTGCAGAGGATGTTGAAAAACTGATTACCAAGCCTTTAGAAGAGGAAATCAACAATATCTCTGGTGTCACAAAAATTACGTCAACCACCTTAGAAGACTATTCAATGCTGTTGGTAGAATTTGACGAAGACATCACGGTAGAAGACGCAAAACAACGCGTGAAAGACAAAGCCGACATCGTGAAAGCCGACACCGATTGGCCCATAATTGATGGTGGAGGAAAAGTAGAGCCTACAATTTTCGATTTGAATATTGCTGAGGAAGTGCCGATTTTAAATGTGAATTTATCAGGTGATTTCCCTTCAGAAAAACTAAAAGAATATGCAGAATATTTAGAAGATCGCATCGAGCGTTTGCCACAAATTAAAGAAGCGGCCATCAGAGGAGTGGAAGACAAAGAAGTCGAAATTGCTGTTGATGTCTATAAAATGATGGCAGCCGAAGTGAGTTTTGATGATATTGTAAGCAAAGTAAATTACAAAAACAAAACTATTTCTGGCGGTGGCATGGTGAGTGGTGGTTTGAAAAGAAACATCAAAGTGATTGGTGAAATTTCAGATCCGAAAGAACTCGAAAACATCATCATCAAAAAACAAGACGGCAATGTGTTTTTGAAAGACATTGCAACGATTACTTTTAAAGAAAAAGAACGCACCACGTTTGCCAGAGAAAATGGCGAAAGCGTTGTGATGCTCGACATTAAAAAACGAAGTGGCAAAAACATGGTAGAAGCCAATGAAGGCGTTAGAGCCATCATTGCAAAAGCACAAGAGGATTTTTTACCCGAAGGTTTAAAAATTACGTTTGCCAACGATCAATCTGAAAAAACGATCAACCAAGTGGACGATTTGGTGAACAACATCATTTTTGGAGTTATTTTGGTGGTAGCCGTTTTGATGTTTTTCTTAGGTTTAAGAAATGCCCTCTTCGTCGGATTTGCCATTCCACTGTCCATGTTTATGTCTTATATCATTTTGGCGTCTTTTGGCATCACACTCAACACGATGGTGCTTTTTGCCTTGGTTATGGGACTCGGAATGTTGGTCGATAACGGAATTGTGGTGGTCGAAAACGTCTATTCGCTCTACAGCAAAGGAATGCCACTCAAAGAATCAGCCATTCAGGGCGTTGGCGAAATTGCTTGGCCTATCATCGCTTCAACAGCCACTACTTTGGCAGCATTTTTTCCATTAGGCTTATGGCCTGGAACGATGGGTAAATTCATGATTTATTTCCCCATGACGCTATCTGTGGTTTTGTTCTCTTCTTTGTTTGTCGCTTTGGTCATCAATGCGATGTTCACAGCAAGATTCATGAAATTGAAAGAAGACAAATTATCCAAAAAAGGACTGGTTTTATTGAGCACCATTTTAGTGGTTTTAGGAGTTATTTTAGTGGTTTCTGGCTATGTCATTTCGTCCAATGGTTTTAAAGGCATCGGAAATTTAATGTTGTTTTTTGCCATCATGCTTTGGGTTTACAAATATGCTTTAGATCCTGCACAAGACTATTTTCAAAGAATTATTTTGGTTTGGCTCGAAAATGCCTACGAACGATTCCTCAGTTATGCCATTAAAGGATTTAAGCCTTGGGCGTTCCTTTTGGGCACTTTTGGGATCTTAATTCTATCAATTATTTTAGTGGGAGTTATGCAACCAAAAGTTGAATTTTTCCCAGATAATCAACCAAATCAAATCATGGTTTACATAGAATTTCCTGAAGGGACTGACATTCCCAAAACGAATGCATTTACCAAAGAAATTGAAGCCAAGGTTCACAATGTTATTAAAAAATACGAAGCCGACGGATCTAACTACATGGTTGAAAGTGCTATTGCGCAAGTGGGCGAAGGCGCTGGCAACAATCAAACCGATGCAGGTTCGACCAACGAAATGCCCAATCGCGGAAAAATTACATTGAGCATGCGCGAATTCAAATACCGTCGCGACGCAAAATCAAGCGATTTGATGTCGGATGTTCGTGAAGCACTCAAAGGCTATGCGGGAGTTTCTATCAATGTGGAGAAAGACCAAAACGGACCGCCAGCGGGTTACCCAATCAACATCGAA
>JBFYPS010000214.1:0-3966 GCA_041303135.1 Crocinitomicaceae bacterium
CAACCCCAAATGATTCTGAGATGGAAATAATTTCTTGTGCTATATTTTTTGGGACATAAATTTCCATTCTGTGTCCCATATTGAAAACTTTATACATCTCTTTCCACTCGGTTTTCGATTCTTCTTGAATTGTTTTGAACAACGGTGGAACTTCAAATAAATTATTTTTGATGATGTGTACGTTATCAACGAAATGTAAAACTTTGGTTTGTGCACCACCACTACAATGCACCATTCCATGAATTTCAGAACGATGTGAATCTAATATTTTTTTGATAATTGGCGCGTAAGTTCTCGTTGGAGAAAGTACTAATTTTCCAGCATTGATTGGTGAATTTTCAACTGTGTCGGTTAAATTATATTTCCCAGAATAAACCAATTCTTCTGGTACTGATGGATCAAAACTTTCAGGATATTTGGTTGCCAAACTGTGATTGAAAACATCATGACGTGCTGATGTTAATCCATTGCTTCCCATTCCACCATTGTATTCAGTTTCGTATGTTGCTTGACCAAAAGAGGAAAGTCCAACAATCACATCGCCATCTTGAATGTTATGATTAGAGATTACATCGCTTCTTTTCATTCTGCAAACAACGGTAGAATCTACAATTAAAGTGCGCACTAAATCGCCAACATCAGCGGTTTCTCCACCAGTTGAATGAATTCCAATTCCTTGGTTTCTCAAATCAACAAGTAATTCTTCCGTTCCATTGATAATTGCCGAAATCACTTCTCCCGGAACCAAATTTTTGTTTCTTCCAATTGTGGATGAAAGTAGAATGTTGTCTGTTGCACCAACACAAAGTAAATCATCGATGTTCATGATGAGTGCATCTTGAGAAATACCTTTCCAAACAGTTAGGTCGCCAGTTTCTTTCCAATACATATAGGCCAAAGCAGATTTTGTTCCAGCTCCATCTGCGTGCATGACGATGCAATAATCTTCATCACCAGAAAGTGTATCAGGTACAATTTTACAAAAAGCTTGTGGAAATAGACCTTTATCAACGTTTTTGATGGCATTGTGCACATCTTCTTTACCCGCTGAGACTCCTCGTAAATTGTATCTTGTATCTGACATAACAGTTTTGAAAGTGCAAAATTAATAAAAAGCACCGATTTATGGAAAGTCCAACTTGGATAAATCCTTAAAACAAAAAAAGACTGCCACAATTGACAGTCTTTCTTTTGAAATATTTAAACCTTATTTAGGTAATTTTTGAAATTGAGTGTAAATCACAGGAGCTGCTGGAGCTGTTGCTGGATCGAATTCCATTGACAACACTTTAGCGTCTGTTCTACGATTTAATTGGTGAAGTCTTTCAAATTCTTTCGGATTTGTTTTCTTGAAAGAATTGATGTAGGCTTCTGTTAACACAATTTGTTTTCCTGCTGCATCCAAGATTGGAGCACCAGTAGTTACATCAGTTAACAATTGAGGAATACTTTCACCTCTACCAACTGGTACGATTCTTCTTGGGTCAATTCCTTTTTCTTCAACCAAGTATTTGTAACATGCTTTTGCACGATTTTCAGAAAGAACTTGGTTGTATTTGTCATTACCACGTGAATCCGTATGAGAATTCAATTGCAATACCATTCCAGGATATTCGTTCAATAAGTCAAATACATAGTTTAATGAATCTTTAGAATTGATAGTTGAATCAACTAACAAAGACCATTGGTTGAAAGGGTAACGTACTTCAGGTAATCTGAATGTAATATTTGGAACCATTTGCATATCAATTACAAAACTTTGGTTGTAATTCAAACCAACTGTTGTAAATTTCTCGATTTTTTTGTTTTCCAAATAACCAGCTTTTGTGCCTAAGTTTACAGAATAACCAACATCTTGTTTGATGTATCTGCTACCGTCTGTTTTCTTTTCCCAAAAAACTTTTCCATCAGCATTTGTAACACCTTCCCATTTTTCACCATTGGTACCAACAACATAAACCGCTAAGTCAGCAACTCTTTTCTTTTTAGTCATGTCCCCAACAACACCAACATTTACAGTTAAGTCGAACAAGTTAGGAGGCATTACATAATTCCAGATATCTGCTTTATTGTCTTTATCACCTTTTTTTCTTTCAGAAGTGAAGTAACCTTTTTTGTCATTGTATTCAATCAATGCATAATCATTGGATTCAGAATTGATAGGCATACCAAGGTTTGTTGGGTTTTCCCATTTATTTTCATCACCAATTTTTGCTGCACGGAAAATATCTAAACCACCAACACCAGGTAAGCCGTCAGAAGCGTATAATAAATCACCGTTCATCGCTAAGGTTGGAAAGAGTTCATTTCCTGGAGTGTTGATTCCAGGACCCATGTTAACAGGAGTTGTCCAGCTATCAGATTTTTTATCATACGTTGTGTACCATAAATCTTTTCCACCAAATCCACCTGGTAAATCAGAAGCAAAAACCAAATGTTTTCCGTCATCAGAAACACAAGGATGACCTACTGAAATAGTGTCATTTGCTTTCAAAATTAATTTTGTTGGTGCACCCCAATTTTTTCCTGATAATTCAGAAACCCAGATATCACAACCAAGGTTTTTCTTTTTAACATTAGGACATCTTGTAAAGAACATTTTTTTCCCTCTTCCATCGAAGCAAACTGTTCCTTCATTGTCATCTGTATTGATTCCTTCACCTACAAAAGGTGTTGGAGGCATCCAGTTTTCGTTTTTATCTAACTCAGCCATCCAAAGGTCCATGTAAGTTTCACCTGATCTTGGATCCATGTCTCCACCTTTTTCAGGTTTAGAAACACTGTAAACCATTTGAACATTTTTTTTGTCACCAAACATTGGCGCCATTTCATATCCAGAATTATTTAATTTTTCCTCGTTAGAAACAATGTGTTTTGTTTTGTTCGCTTTAAACTCTTCGTGTTTTTCACAAGAACTTAAACCAATGTCTGCACGCGTGTCGTCTGGCACAAGCGCTTTATAAGCAAGGTAGTTTTCTTTTGCTTTTTTGAAATCACCCATGATTCTAAGCATTTCAGCATTATATAAATGCACTAAAGGCTCATTCGACTGAAATTTAAGCAGGATTGCTTTTTCATACCATTCATTGGCACTTTTAGGGTTTTCAAGTTGACGGTAACATTCGGCTGTTTTAAAAGCCATATCACCTTTCAATTTCAAAGCACCTGTACTTTTACGTACAATTTTTGTGTAAGCAAATGCACACTTTTCTGCTCCATCATAAAAATTTTCGTTGCGATATATTTCATTCGCTTCCTTAACGTAATTTTTTTGAGCTTGTGCTAGCCATGACAAACTAACAAATACAAGTGAAAACAGTAGTTTAAAGTTCATATTATTTGTGTTTATAATCATAAATCAACCCCGAATTAAGCTATAATTTATCTCTAAAACAATTTTCTTAGTGCTAAATTGAAAAAAAAAATTCTCTGGAATTTAGTTTATCAAAAAAAATGTTTTTAAACAATTGATAATTAACATATTGAAGAACGAAGAAAAAGATGTTAAATATTTAACGATTTAATGCTCATTTAGTGCTTGAGTGTATTTTTCCCATTTTTGAATAATTTCTTGAAAGCCTTCAGCAAGGTCGGAATCAAATTGTAAAAATTCATTTGTGATAGGATGCAGAAACCCTAAAGTTTTTGCATGAAGTGCTTGTCCAGGAATCAAATTGAAACAATTTTCAATAAATTGTTTGTACTTTGTGTGTGTTGTTCCTCTTAAAATGGAATCTCCACCATATTCATTGTCATTAAACAAAGGATGTCCCAAGTGTTTCATGTGTGCACGAATTTGATGTGTGCGACCGGTTTCTAGTTTACATTCAATGAGCGTCACAAGTCCAAATCTTTGCAAGACTTTATAGTGTGTGACTGCATGCTTTCCATGTTCGCCTTCAGGAAAAACAGCCATCATTTTTCTGTTTTTTAGAGATCTTCCAATATGTCCTGTAATTGTACCAG
>JBFYPS010000215.1:0-4734 GCA_041303135.1 Crocinitomicaceae bacterium
TTTTTGCAACAAAAGTTTGACAAAAATTCAATTCATAGGTATTTCCTTGTTGAATTTCATTTTGTAAAATCTTTACGGTTTCTACGTAATCAGATTTAGAAATTTGTGAATTGAAATGAACTTTGGGCAATTCTTTTTTCAGTTGATTAAGTTCACTTAACCAATTTTCAATTTCTTTTTCAGAAAAATCGGACTTTTCTCCCTGCAAATAAATTGGATCTTTTCCTTTTTCTAATGAAATCACAAAAGCTGGATTCCAGCAAAACAAATCTGGAAAATGAAGAAAATCTTTGTTTTCACTTTTCAGTTCCTCGATTTCATTCTTTAAATCGTATCCTAAAAAAGAAATCAAGTAACGATTTTGATTATCTGCTACGAATTTATCGATTTCATTTAAGGCATTTCCAACTTGACATTTCAAAATCGGTCCTTCGCCAAAAAAGAACAAAGAACGATTTGGATTTGAATAAAAATATGCCCTTGGAAAAGATTTCATACTAGAATTGATTCATATATGATTGTAAAATAATGGTAGCGCTAATCTCGTCAACAAGTGCTTTATTTTGTCTTTGCTTTTTATTTAGACCGCCATCAATCATTGATTGGAAAGCCATTTTGGAAGTAAATCTTTCGTCCATCAGAACGATTTTTAGTGTTGGGAATTTTTTCTCTAAATCTTCTTTCAAAAAGCGAACATTTTGAGTGATGTGAGAATCTTCATTGTTCAATCTTTTCGGTTCTCCCAAAACAATTGTATCGATATTTTTTTCCAACACAGTTTTTTCCAAAAAGCCCATCAATTCGCGACTGTCAACAGTTGTCAAGCCAGATGCAATGATATTCATTTCATCCGTAATGGCAATTCCTGTTCTTTTTAATCCAAAATCAAGTGCGAGTTTTCTTCCCATGATGCAAAGATAGTTTGAAATGATTGAAAATGAATCATCGAAAGCCGTAAGGTTTTTGAAGAAGAAAAATAAACGCAATGCTTATCTTTGCAAAAAATGAAATTCATTCCATCAATTGGGAAAAAAAGATAAATATGAGATCAACAATAGAAGCAGCTTGGGAAAACCGAGAATTATTGAAAGAAAAATCAACAATTGAAGCGATTGAGCATGTAATTGAAGATATTGACAAAGGCATTTTACGCGTTGCTGAACCGGGTGAGAATGGCGAATGGATTGTCAACGAATGGGTGAAAAAAGCCGTTGTAATGTATTTTCCAATTCGACAAATGGAGACCATTGAAGTTGGACCGTTTGAATTTCACGATAAAATGGCGTTGAAAAGAAACTATAAAGAATTAGGCGTTCGCGTTGTTCCTCACGCCATTGCGCGTTACGGAGCTTTCATTGCGCCAGGCGTGATTTTGATGCCTTCGTATGTAAACATTGGCGCTTATGTAGATTCAGGAACCATGGTTGACACTTGGGCGACAGTTGGATCTTGTGCTCAAATTGGTAAAAATGTACATTTGAGTGGTGGAGTTGGAATTGGTGGTGTATTAGAACCTTTGCAAGCTGCACCAGTAATTATCGAAGATGATGCTTTTATTGGTTCAAGATGTATTGTTGTAGAAGGCGTTCGCGTTGGAAAAGAAGCTGTTTTAGGTGCAAATGTTGTGTTGACACAATCAACCAAAATCATTGATGTTACTGGAAATTCACCAGTTGAAATGAAAGGATATGTTCCTGAAAGAAGTGTTGTAATACCTGGCTCATACACCAAAACTTTTCCTGCAGGAGATTTTCAAGTTCCTTGCGCTTTAATCATTGGAAAAAGAAAAGCTTCTACAGACCTTAAAACATCTTTAAACGATGCGTTGAGAGAGCACAATGTGGCAGTTTAATCAAAAGTATAGAAATAAAAAAAGGTCAGATTCCATTGTGAAATCTGACCTTTTTTATTAAATGTCTTTTCTTATATTTTTACAGAAACGCCTGCAGAAACCAAAGGACCTCCAATTCCAATTTCAGCATTTAGCCCGAGATTAGGAATGAAATAATAACGAAGTCCAACCGCTGCTCTCATTGAAAAAGGTAAAAGTGTTCCTGAAATTTTTCCCTTTTCAAACTGATAATTTGGATCAGTATTAGTGACAGACCAAATTCTTGTGTTTGATCCTGCGCCAATTCCAAGATATGCATCCACTTTATTTGTTGAAACAAAATGATAATTGAAACGCAACTGGACACGAATTCTTTTCATTGCCAATTCACCTTGGTATCTTCTATACAAAGTATTGTCGGAATTTAATGAGTCATAGGTTAAACCTAACATGGTTGAATTGTAAATCAGATCAATTCCTAAACCAAACTTATCTGCCAACATGTATTCAGCACGAATTCCCATCGGACCAATACCTACAGCACCTGTTGCTTTTATGTTTTGATTATTAAAAGTGATATTTTTCACCAATGTTTTACCAAAATTAGGCGCACCATAATAAGGATCGAGAATAAAATTTCCTTTGCGAACCACGCCAACTGAAACTTTTTCATTTGAATAAGCCTCCGTTTCTTGACTAAAAGTATTTATTGAAAAAATACTTGTCAAAATGATTGTCAATAAAATAGTTGTTTTTTTCATCTTTTTTACTTTTTGAAAAAATACTTTCAATAATTATGCCTCAATTTCTAGTGGATTTAGCATCAAATCTTCCATCACTTTTTCTAATTTGGCTGAAACTGAATTTGCGAAAATAATACGTTGACATTTCGGTAAACTGTCCGCAATTCTTCTCATTTGCGCGATGGTTGATTCTTTGAGCATGGTTTCCGCATCATCCAATACAAAAAGCTTCAATTTCCCCATGTTGATTCCATTCTGGATATACAAATCATAGATTCTTTTCGCCGTTCCAACCACAATATCAGCACCTTCGAAAATATGATTTCGCTGTTCAATCATATTTCCTTTGTCGTGAGCCAATTCGACATAAATTTCTTTTCTTCTCGATACTTTGACAATAAAAGCAGCAGTAATCTTTGCTTGTTCAGAAGTTGAGCAGATGATAACGGCACGTGGCGAACCTTCTAATTGTTCTGGCACTTTTTCCAATGCTGCAATTGCCGCAGCCGTAGATTTTCCAGCAGATTTCCCTGCGATTACAAGCAAATCACCGCCTTGTTTTACACGCTGAAGTACTTTTTCTTGCAATTCATTGGGTTTTTCAATTCCAGCAGATGAAAAAGTTTCTTCGAAATGCAGATTTAATTTTTCAAATATTGTCATCAGTTAATTTTTTATTTTCAAGGTGTCTTGTACTATCTCGTTGTGTTTTCTTGTCCAAATTTTTCTTTAATGCAGCTTCCAAGTCCACTCCAGTTTGATTGGCTAAACAAATTAAAACAAACATTACATCTGCCATTTCATCGCCTAAATCTTTGTTTTTGTCACTTTCTTTTTCGCTTTGTTCGCCGTATCGGCGTGCAATGATACGGGCAACTTCTCCAACTTCTTCCGTCAACATGGCCATGTTGGTCAATTCATTAAAATAACGAACACCAAAAGTTTTGATCCATTCATCAACGGTTTTTTGAGCTTCTTGAATTGTCATTACATCTTGTTTTTAGAGTCTAACCAAATTGTTACTGGTCCATCATTTACCAAACTTACTTTCATATCGGCGCCGAAAATCCCCGTTTCAACTTTTAAATTATTCAATTTTAATTGAGTAATAAACTTTTCATACAAAGGTATTGCAATTTCTGGTCGAGCAGCTTCAATAAAACTCGGACGATTTCCTTTTTTTGTCGACGCATGCAAAGTAAACTGACTGATTACCAAAATTGCACCTTGAAGATCTTGAATTGAAAGATTCATCTTTCCGTTTTCATCGCTAAAAATGCGCATGTTGACAACTTTTTGAATCACCCAATCGATATCATCTTGCGTGTCTTCAGCGCAAATCCCAACTAAAAGCAACAATCCGTGATTAATTTGACCATTGATTTTCCCTTCAATTTTCACAGAAGCTTCACTTACTCTTTGGACTACAATTCTCATCCGAAAATTTCTTTTTTTCGGTGAACTTCGCTGTCGTCTTCTGTCATCAATTGATAATAAGTCATGTAGCGACTTTCTGAAATTTGTTTTTCCTCAACTGCTTTTTTTACGGCACATTTTGGTTCATTCAAATGCTGACAATTGTGAAATTTACATTCACCAATCAAAGCTCGCATTTCTGGGAAATAATGAGAAATCACTTCTTTGTCTAAATCAACAATTCCAAAAGCGCGAATTCCTGGGGTATCAATGATATATCCACCTGAAGAAAGTGGATGCATTTCTGCAAAAGTTGTGGTGTGCTGACCTTGCTGATGATATTCAGAAATTTCACCAATTTTCAAATCCAAAATCGGATCAAGCGCATTTACCAAGGTGCTCTTTCCTACTCCACTGTGTCCAGAAATCATGACTTGCTTGTCTTTGATTTCTTCTCTTAAAAAATCAATATTGGTCTTGTTCTCAGCTGAAATCTTATAGCAAGGATAACCGATTGAGCCATATAAATCGCACAAAGCATCGATATATTCGAGTTGATCAACGGTATAAGTGTCGATTTTATTAAAAAGCAAAGTTGTAGGAATTCGAAACGATTCAGCGGAAACTAAAAATCTGTCAATAAAAGCCAAGTGAGTCACTGGCGCTACAGTTGTTACCAACAAATACGCACGATCGACATTTGCAGCCAAAATCTGCATTTGTTTGCTCAAATTGGTTGATTTA
>JBFYPS010000216.1:0-8245 GCA_041303135.1 Crocinitomicaceae bacterium
GTGTTGTTTCCTCTCAATATGTCGCAAGTAAAACGCGTTGCAGATCACCAAATGATTATGCCTCCAAAATCTACTTGGGTTGAACCAAAAATGCGCAGTGGATTAACGATTTATAATATCAAAGAATGATTGCGGAAAAAATATTAGCCTTGAAGCAGACAATACCCGCTTCTGTTCAATTGATTGCAGTTTCTAAAACCAAACCTAACGAAGACATCATTCAGGCTTATCAAGCTGGTCAACGTGTTTTTGGTGAAAACAAAGTCCAAGAAATGGTGGACAAATATGAGTTTTTGCCAAAAGATATTCAATGGCATTTGATTGGGCATTTGCAAACCAATAAAGTAAAATACATTGCACCTTTTGTAACCTTAATTCATGCTGTTGACAGTTTGAAATTATTGAAGGAAATCGACAAAGAAGCGAAGAAAAATGATCGTGTGATTGATTGTTTATTGCAATTTTTCATTGCATCAGAAGAAACCAAATTTGGATTGAGTTTCGAAGAAGCCACTGAAATTCTAGAATCCAAAGAATTCATCGAAATGGAAAATGTTCGCATAGTTGGTTTAATGGGAATGGCATCTTTTGTTGACGATGAAGAACAAATCAGAGATGAGTTTAGAACCCTTTACAACTATTTTCAGGTTATCAAAAGTCACCATTTTAAATTCAATTCAGACTTCAAAGAACTTTCGATGGGAATGAGTGGAGATTATGCGATGGCGATTGAAGAAGGTAGCACAATGGTGAGAATTGGGAGTAGTATTTTTGGTGGGAGATAAATAATAATCTCTACTTGATTTTCAATCTAATCAATTTACTAAGAACATTTTCAACTTAACAATTTTCTCTTTTAAATATTTTAGAAACAAAAAACCCGCTTTGAAAAATCAAAGCGGGTTTCAATATTAATTAGAATTCTTAGTTTTTAACAACTCTTAATCTTTCGATTTGAGTACCTTGAATTACTTCAATGTTATAAACTCCAGAAACGAATCTTTTACCAATTACGAAAGTCGATAAATCTGAAACATTCACGTTGTGATGTTCAACCAATTTACCTAACATGTCATAAACATTTACTTGAATCAATTCATCAGTTGAAGCTTTAACTTCTAACATGAAATTATCTGCAAATGGATTTGGATAAGCGATTGCTCCGAAAGTAGAAGATGTAATTTCACTATTTCTTGGAGCATTAACATTAACCATAAAAACTGGAGAATAAACAATACAAGTTCCTACTTTTGCTCGTACTCTATACGAGGTAGAAACTGCTAGATTACCAGTTGATAAACTAGTTGAAGTTTGTCCAATTATAGATGTAAATGTTATTCCATCAGTCGAACTTTGCCAAGAAATTGTACCTTGAGAACCAGTGACATTAAGCGTAGTACCAGTATTTATCATAATTGAATTTTCTCCTGAAATTTCACCACCTAAAGCAGCAGGCAAAACATCAGTAAAAATCACATCCGAATAAGCTGCTGAACAAGGTCCACTTGTCAACTTTACTCTTATATAAATTGGCGACGAAATAATCATTACTGCTGTTGCACCTGTGAAGCCTGCTATATCAGTAAAATCAACTCCGTTTGTTGAAGATTGCCATTGTCTCGTTCCTGTTGAACCAGATAAAGTAAAAGTAGTTTTTGTTCCGGAGCAGACACTGTTAGATCTATTAGATGTTATAATTCCACCAACAGAAGGGGGTGAACATACAACTGTCTTTGCTGACGAAATCACAGATGAACAAACTCCACTAGTTACGATCACTCTATATGACTTCGTACTTTGAAGATTTGTAATAGTATAAGTTAATCCATTTGCTCCAGCAATATTTGTAAATGTACCAGTTGAAGTAGGAGATTCTTGCCATTGAATTGCTCCGGTAGCAGACGCAATTGACAAATTAACATTACTTCCAACACAAAAAGTTCCTGAACCTGTAATTGAGCTTACTGCTGATGTTGGATCAACAGTCACAATAACCTGATTTGAGTAGGAAACACATGAACCACTAGTTACCTTTGCTCTATATGCAGTTGATTTGGTCAAATTACCAGTCGATAAACTCGTTGACGTTTGTCCTGCAATTGTAAGCCATGTTGGAGATAATTCTGTCCAATTAAGAGAATATTGCCAAACTATGGTTCCTGAGTTGCCAGATAAATTTAAGGTTGTACCAGTCTTTTTACATATTGTAATATTATCACTCAAGGTTCCACCTACTGCAGGAACAGATGTTACTGTAATTAGCTTTGCATTTGTATAAACTTCCGAACAACTTGATTGTGATACTTTAGCACGATACCAAGTAGAAACAGTTAAATTCGGAGTATTATAAGTTGGAGCAGTTGCACCAGAAATATTAGTAAAACCAGCAGTTGCAGAAGTAGTTGATTTTTGCCACTGTATCGATCCATTATAATTAGAAAGGGTTAACAAACTTGAAGTACCAGTACAAATACTGTAAGACGAAGCTGTTACAGATCCTTTAATTGCAGTAGAACTAAAAATCAAACTTGGACTTGTAAATTCGTTTCCAGTTCTATTTCTAGCTACCCAATTTTCAGCAGTTCCGTTTGCAGAAATAATTTGAACATTGAATTCGAAAGTAAGAACTCCGTTCGTTGTGAACTGACCAACTAAAACCATGTTAGAAGCATTCGATCCTTTGATTCCACCTAAAGCAGCAATTGCACCATTGTTTGATAAGAAGCTATTTCCTGTTCCTTGATCCAATAAATCCAATTGAGTTGAAGAAATTCCCAAAATATTTGGATTAACTGCAGTTAATGATGTACTGCTAACCAAACCATCTTGCGCATTTGCTCCATTGATTGGTGCACCATAACAAGAACCTGGATTGTTTGCTAATACACCTTGCGTATTTCCAATAGTTCCATCTACGTCTTCAGATTTTAAAACACCAGATTTCCCAGCACAAACGCCGCCTGTTGTAAACCATGAATCAATAAGTACTGTATTTTTCTTTGCATTTGTTAAACTAATAGAAGCTGGATTTGTAGTTGTCCCGTTATTAGGGTCATTGTAAAAATTGGTAGTTGTATTCAACTTAAAATCATGTGTTGAAGAACCATACAATTGAGAAAATTTATAGCCAGTTGCCATGTCAACATAGACTCTGTAAACTACAGTTCCTGTTGCTAATGCATTTATTGCTGAATTCGAGGAAGCATTTGTCCCATCTGCAGCATTCGTTTGGTAGTATCTTTCAACAACAATTCCCTCAAGACCACCTTGAGCAAAGGTTGCATTCATCAACAAAGATAAACCAAGTCCTAAAATTATATTTTTAAATTTCATTGCTTTCTTTTTTAAAAAGAAAAAACAATATTTCCACGGTCCAATAACCCAGAAATATTGTTTTCCTTCTATTAAATATTAGTTACAAGATGTTCCAAAAGCTGGAGCGAAAATCAAGAAATCATCGATGTTTGTAATTCCATCATTATTGATATCTGTAGGGCAATCAACTAAACCTTGAGTAGCACCTAAGATTTGAGAATAAGACCAGTCAGACAACCAATTATCACCAGTTGAAGCAAAAGCACCTCTATAGTTAGCAGCTCTAAAGAAACCATCAGCAGGAGCAACTGGACAACCGGCTACAGACAATGCTGGATTAGGAACTACGTCATTTTTTACAGAGAAAGTATTAGTTGTATTATTTACAGTAAATGCATAGCTAAAACCAGGCAAGTTGTTACCAGCGATAACTGTATTCATGTCAGTAACTTTAAATTGAGTAGTATCTGAAGGTTGTACGTTTCCTGATCCTGTACCTACTGTTGGAGAGTTACCAATTGTTAATGGATTTGTTACACCTACGAAAGTATTACATTTCACTTTCAAGATAGCAGAACCATTTCCACCAGTTGTAGCCCAGTTGTGGTAAGCTTCAGAACCACCAGTTCTAGTACCAACAGATTTAACCATGTTGAAACCATTTTTAAAGTTAGCAAAAACAGAATTGTAAATCTCACCACCAGTTAATTCTTTTGCATTGATCGCAGCGATGGAAGCGTTATCAGAAGTCAAAATTGTTTTTTCATTTCCAACTAAAGTTACATTGTAAATTACAGGAGTAGATCTTGGGGTGTTATTAGATTTTTGGTCATCTGAATCCATTTCAAAACCATTATCTGAATCTGTACTTGCAGTATTGTCAGTTTTCATACCAAACAAAAATTGTGCTTTACCAGTCCAACCTAAATCCCAGTCAAACATATCATCATTTCCAAACAAAGTCGTAACGTATCTAACATTTACAGTACCTCCAAAAAATTCAATATTGTCATCCGCACAAGAAATGATTTCTAAATGATCGATAGTAGTACCTCTACCAACAGAACCTAAAGTAAGTCCATTAATTTCAGCACCAACTGATAAAATAGCACCTGAATGTCTAATTGAAACATATTTGATAATTCCAGAGTTGTCATTATCATCAAAAGTTTCACCTAAAGAAAGGTTAACACCATATTGATCTTGTGTATTAGAGGTTGCGAAACCTTCAATTGTTCCTAGACCATCAGCAACAGCTAATTTTCCTGAACCACCTGCAACGAAAGGTCCATTTGCAGCTAAAGTAAGGTTGTTTGTAGCTTTTCCTAAAACAACAACTCCACCCCACAATCCTTTGTTAGCGATTGAATAAGTTCCATCTAAATTATCTGCTTCAGCAGTGAAAACAATTTGACAATCTTCAGAACCTTCAGCCATAATTTTACCTCCTCTTTCGATAACAAGTGCAGAAGCTTTAGCTGGATCTGGAGAACCATTTAATAATGGTGCAGTTCTTCCTTTCAAAACTGTTCCAGGATTAATCGTAATCGTTTTACCTGCAGGAATATAAATTTTTTGGTCAATAATATAGTTGTTAGCACAACTCAACACTGCTCCATTTGTCAATTCTCCTCCATAAGTTCCTGCAACTACAGTAAAACCTGGCAAAGAAGACAATAAAACTGTTGGTCTTGATGCTACAGGAGTAGTACATCCACAAGCAGCACCTAAATTTGATTGGGCAAAGCTTGGTGAAATTGCTGCCAAAGCCAAAGTAGCAGAAGCAATAACTTTTCTAAAATGTTGATTTTTTTTCATTTTTTTCTTTTTTAAAATGCTTTATTAAATAGTTGTACAAATATCCACCGTTTGACCTAGAATTAGTTAAAGCATTTATTACCAAAAAAACAAGATTTATGCTATTTTCTATTATCCCAAAATGAATAAATCAACTTTATTTTTAAAAAGAAAAGAAATTAATATAAACTCAATGTGACCAAACCAAGAAACCAACTAAAATCAATGAATTATATATTAGTAATTGAATTAAACAAAAAAAGGCATGAACAAAATGTTAATTTGTCATGCCTTCAAAATTTGGATTTGATTCTTTAAAACCTATAAAAAAGTGAAATTGTAGGATTAAAACTGTACAAATATCTTTCAATTGGAGTTTCTAATAGTGGTGTAAAAGCATGTTGGTAGTTTACTTCAAAATTCAACGCCCATCTTTTATAAATCGGAACATCGATACCAACACCTATTATTCCAGCGATATTCATTGCATTTAAGTTATCCACTTTAGCAGAAAAAAGTTCTGTATTGCCTTCTTTTCGATAAGAAACATTGCTAGCTAAAAAATAAGAAAAGTTAGCACCTCCGGTTAAGTACAGCTTAGACTTTTTAGACATCAAATAATAATTAAACTTCAATGGCAAATCAAGGTAATAAATGTTGTTTGTAAAATTAGATATGCTTTTCAAAGATGAAGATTTAGAACTTTGTGCTCGATTTGCAAAGAAAAGTCCAGAATTGATTGAAAATCTTTTTGAAAATTGAAATCCAAAATTAAGTCCAAGTGAATACCCTAGACTAGGCATTTCAATGGAATCAAAATAATCTGCATTTGACTTCGCTTCGCTTTCCGCTTTCAAATATCTTGATGAAAAAGAGGGAGAGATAGACAAACCTAATTTGAGATTATTAAACTTCAACGTATCATTTTGCTGACCAAATACTGGTAGCGATATTAATACTATTAAAATGGAAATTACTTTTATCATAATTATACGATTAATCTTTAACACATCTAATGCTGAAACCATATTGTTGGTATGTATGCTGTCTAAAAATCTTTTTGCTTTTTCGATCGATGTACCTATACCAAGCTTCCTGATTGTCGGAAGTTGATGTCCACCAAAATGCACAATTTGATTCCTTATTAATTTCTCCATTAAACAATCGGCAACCACCAGGCAATGCTGAAAATCCACTTTCGTTTGTTCCAAAAACAGTTGATTCAGATGGCCAACCAATAGACGATTTAGGAATAATCTTTTCACATTCATTTGTTCCTCTCCATGCAGTTAAATTGGCTTGTTCAGTTGACATCCCAATATTTTTTTCCATGGTTTTCCATTCTTCATCACTTGGAATATGCCAACCTGCAGGAGCTAAATTTCTTGAATCAACAACTGAAAACCAATTATATAACATTCCATATCGATTGTCTGTTTTACAGAAAGCGCCCTCAATTTGAGCAGCCCAAGTTGAATCTGTTTGAAGGGAGTCAATGTAAATAATGGAAGAACCATCATTGTATTTCGTCACTTTTAAATTTTCTGACATCCACCATTGGTCGCCAATTTTTACAGTCTTATATACATTACCATCTATGTCAGTCACGGTTCCTGTTTCGTTTTCTTTCACTTCCACTTCTTCTTTTTTACAAGAATTCAAGCTTAAAAGTGAGATGGAAAGAATGAGAAAAGCTATTTTATTTTTCATGTTTTTCATAAATCAATTGATTAACTGAATTAGTTTTTCATAAATAATTTGGTCTGAAATTGATTGCCGACAATGACTTTTATCAGATATAAACCTGCATTCGCATTTGTCATATCAATTTTCTCATTCACCAATAAATTATTTGATTCGGCTTCTTTTTGAGTGATTACAACCCCAAATGAATTGTAAACGATATAGGAAATCTTGTTTTCCATTCCTGAAACCACATTTAAAGTGATAAAATCATTCGTTGGATTTGGTGCAATTTCGAAATCAAAATTATCTCCCATCAAAGAAGGACAAACAACTGCAATATCTCTGTCTCCACAAGAACCAGGATAGCAACACAATGAAGGAATTGAGAAATTTGCATTTGGGTCATAATTGCATGACATTGGATCCATACAACCATAAACTACTGGGGTAATACACGAACCTGGAGCCAAACATGCAAAACTTGGATCATATTCCAAATAATTTGCATCATTACATCCACAATCGAAGGGATATTTCAAAAATGGACTGAAAACCTCATCGCTAGCTAAAACGGAATCGTCAGCCACATATTTCACAATCGTTGGAACACCATCAATCAATGCCAGTATTTCAATGTTAAATTCAAAAGAAAGTTCACCTAAAGTTGTTAATTGAGCAACTAATATTTGATTGCTATCAGGAATTACGCCAGTTACACCAGAATTTTGAAGATAAAAATTATTGCTAGAAAATATATTACTTGGCACTAATGAACCAAAAATAGTACTGTCATTTCCTGAGAAAAAATCCTTTATTCCATTGTCCAACCAAGAATCGGGTGTGTAGGTCATCGTATCCATTCCGTCAGCAATTGTCAAAGGAAATCCAATCATAGGGTCATTATTGTTTAACAAACCACTTGCGATTAGTGCGCTTCCCCCATCATTATTGATTCCCCCGATAAAAGAACCATCGTTGTCTTGGTTTTTCAATATTCCAAAATGCGTTTTATTGCTTTGTTTTTTAGAAGTTTGCCCTAAAGTCAACCAAGTATCCAAGGCAATGGTACTTTCCATGTATTTGTTTCTGATATAATCTTTCCCAAAAGATTGACCATCTGCACTGTGGTTGTAAAAAATTTCGGTACTAGCAAATTCCACTTTATGATTAGCATCTGCATACATTTTCATCAATTTACTTCCAGGTTTTAAATCAACATAAATCCTGTAAGTGGTGGATCCAGATTTTACTGTTCCTCCATAGGTATCCGTAGAATCTAAATCATCAGAAATGTAATATTTTTCAACAATTACTTTTTCCAATTGACTAAAAAGTGAATTAAAAGTCAATACTGAAAAAAGCGTTAGAATTAAAACTTTAATATTCATTGAATTAATTTTTAAATTATAATTTAAATGAGAGTCCTGCAATGAAATTTGTTCCATAT
>JBFYPS010000217.1:0-3455 GCA_041303135.1 Crocinitomicaceae bacterium
GTTTTAGTGCGTGTTCACAGTTCTTGTTTAACAGGTGATATTTTCGGTTCTTGCAGATGTGATTGTGGTCCACAGCTTGAAAAAGCTATGGAAATGATTGAAGCAGCAGGGAAAGGTGTAATCGTTTACATGAATCAAGAGGGTAGAGGTATTGGTTTAATCAATAAATTGAAAGCCTACAAATTGCAAGAGGAAGGAATGGACACCATTGAAGCGAATATAGAACTTGGTTTCAAAAGCGACGAAAGAGATTACGGAATTGGCGCTCAAATCTTGAGAGATTTAGGTGTTTCAAAAATGAAATTGATGTCCAATAATCCAACGAAAAGAACTGGATTGGTTGGTTATGGTTTAGAAATTGTTGAAAATATCGCCATTGAAATTGAAAGTAATATTCACAATGAGTCTTATTTGAAAACCAAACGTGATAAAATGGGACATTCACTAAAAATGACTGGAAAATAGTATGTTGCACGCAGAAAATTTAACAAAAAACTACGGAGATTTAAAAGTCTTGAAAGGTGTTGGTCTTGAGATTAAACAAGGCGAAGTAGTTTCTATTGTTGGTTCTTCAGGTGCAGGGAAAACTACTTTATTACAACTTTTAGGAACACTCGAAAAGCCTGATACGGGAAGTTTAACCATTGACGGCGTAAATCCTTTTCAACTTTCAGCTAAGAAATTAGCAGAGTTTAGAAATACTTCCATCGGATTTATCTTTCAATTTCATCAACTTTTGCCAGAATTTTCTGCCCTTGAAAACGCGATTCTTCCTGCATTAATTCAAGGTAAATCAACCGCTGATGCAAAGAAAAGAGCATCTGAACTGTTTGATTTATTGGGTATTTCTCACCGTCTAAATCACAAACCGAATGAACTTTCAGGTGGTGAACAACAACGTGTAGCGGTTGCTAGATCTTTGATAAACAGTCCGAAAGTGATTTTTGCTGATGAACCTTCGGGAAACTTAGATTCACAAAATTCTGCAGATTTACATCAATTGTTTTTCGATTTGAGAGAAAGATTTAATCAAACTTTTGTGATTGTTACGCACAATGATTCTTTGGCGAATATGGCTGACAGAAAACTTGTCATGCAAGACGGAATTATTCTTTAAATTGATTTTATGATTCCTTTTGATGAATTAAAAGAATTTTTGGATTCAAAAGTGGAACAATACAATAATCCCGCTTTTATTGAAGTGGATCCAATCCAAATTCCACATCGCTTTTCGAAAAAAGAAGACATTGAAATTATGGGTTTGCTCATGGCAACCATTGCTTGGGGAAATCGAAAATCTATCATCACCAACGGAGAGAAACTAATCAAAATCATGGGAAATAATCCGCATGAATTTATTTTGAATTATACAACTCCAAAAACGTTGATTCCTTTTGTGCATCGAACATTCAACGCAACGGATTTAGATTTTTTCTTTCGATCTTTGAAAGACATTTACCAAAAATCGACTTTAGAATCCCTGTTTTCAACTTACGATGAAATCGCTGGTGTGAAAGGCAGGATCGTAAATTTCCGCAACGAATTTTTTGCTGTCGAACACGAAAATCGCAGTGAAAAACATGTTTCTAATCCCTTGAAAGGCGCTTCGGCGAAAAGACTAAACATGATGTTGCGCTGGTTTGTCAGAAAAGATAAATGTGGTGTCGATTTCGGAATTTGGAATTCAATTCCCACTTCTGAATTGTATTTGCCTTTGGACGTTCACACTGGAAACATTGCGCGAAAATTAGACATGATGCAACGCTCTCAAAACGATTGGACAGCCTTGGAAGAAGTACAATCCATATTGTGTAAACTCGATCCAAACGATCCTGTGAAATATGATTTTGCGTTGTTTGGTTTGGGGGCTTTTGAAGGGTTTTGAGAAAGTGATAACTGCTTAGAAGTTAAACTCAAGAGTCAATGCTTGAGAATGATTTTTTTCCTTTTTGTTATTTATTTACTAATTCTTTAATTCTAAAAATAGTATTTAGCTTCGCTAGGTGAAGTTTCTGTTTTTTTACCGTTTGACGTTTTCCAAATTACTTTTTGCAATTTCCAATCTACAAATGCATAAGGTAGTTCTTCATTTTCGAGTTGTTTTAACATTCCGCTATACCATTCTGAATATTCATTGTTTTGGCCTTTACAAAGTTCCAAGAATTTAAAATTTTCTTTCACAAACAAGTCTGTTAATTCTTGGGTCGTAAGTTTTAGTTCTTCTTTTGAATTTTGGCCTTCATGATAGTTGATCCAATTCGAGGCTGATAACTCGTGGTTTTTTTTTTCGTCAATAAAACTGCAGCGCCAATATAATCCCGAAGGCGATTCTGACGGCATTACTCTCAACTTTCCAAAACCACGTTTATGAAGTTCTTCAACCATAAACAATAGTTTTTTTCTGTTTGATAGGTAGAAATTGCTCTTCATTTTTTTAATTTTCGTGGGTTGATTGAATGTTTTGATTTGCTTGATACTAACAATCTTCAACTAGGAGACGCAGGCTTCTAGAATGCGGTTCTTCAGCGTGTGGCTTTTATTTGAAGTTCAGCACATTTTTCAGGTTCCAATTCGAAATTGAGGCTCAATCCAGTCTTTTTCCCAGTTTAATTTTTCTGAGATACAAAATATTTGATGGTGTTCATTTAAAAATGAATTAATAAATGGATTGTTCCCACTTTTATCAAGAAAAGAAACAGCATTTTCTAACGAATAAGTCGCATTTTGGGTCAAATTGAAAGACCCAGTCCAAACCATTTCAGGTGAATAGTTTAGTTTTGGTTCTTCAAGATTGTCATCATTTATCCTGCAAAATATTAGAAATTTATTGTGCATTCTCGGAAAAGCTGGTGATTTATCTGAATTATGGTTACCAACGCATCTAATACTATCAACTTCTGGAGATGCCAAAATACTTAGGTCGCGGATTGGTTCTTTAAGTTGATGTCTTTCAAATGAAAATTTCACATGACTGTATTTTTCTTGAAGTGTTTTTTTCCAATCACTTTCTTTGACAAAATTTCTGTCTGGTCGAAGAAAATCTTCTTTTTGAACTATGATTTGAACATTTTTACACGACGCTAATGCATCAAGAATTTTGTAGGAAGTAAGCCATGCAACACAACCAAAAATTATGTCATTTTTATATTCGTTGATATATTGAATTAACTTCTTTTCTATATTTCTGAAATGAGCCTCTACTTTGTCGAACTTAATGTCAGTGTAACTATCTGAATAATTCCTAGAAGTAATAAAGTTTTCAGGATTGTCGGTTCCAAGATAAGTTCTGTCATTTTCAATGTAAAAATGATTTAGATTTTCTTTCTCATTTTTCATAGATTCTAATTTTCTTACTAGTTCTTTCTTTGTGAATGGTCTTGACATTTTTTTAATCGTTATTAATGCTCTCTCAGTGGACAAAGTGACGTTCTAATACATCCAGTCTCCTAGCCATT
>JBFYPS010000218.1:0-5437 GCA_041303135.1 Crocinitomicaceae bacterium
GTGCGCGCTCCCAGCGAAAACCAACGAGGCAATTTTTCTTGTCCAAAACCGATTGTTTGGGTAAAAATGATGAAACTTACCAAACAAAATTTCATCCAAAAAGCGTTTAAACCGAACATGACCTGAGTGTTTAATGAATAGTTAATGGAGTATTTAACCCTTACTAACTGGCGTTAAAAGTAATGAAAAAACGTTTGATATTCTGAAATATGAGCTAAATAGAAAGATTCTAAAAATTAAATTATTTCATGTATTTTCTTACGAATTAATAACTGGAGAAACTCAAAATTGTTACACTAACAGAAACATTGCTTATCTTTAACGCTATGGAATTAGATACAATTGTTGAGTTTAAATCATCGCCTCGAATCATTGAGAAACTGAGCGAACACGGAATTGCCAAAGAATTTAAGGCTGGAGATGTAATTTTGAACGAAAATGCCTACATCAACGCCATTCCGATTGTGACCAAAGGAAGTATTCGCGTAATCAGAACGGAACCTGACGGCAGAGAAATTTTGTTGTATTACATCGTTGCCGGAGAAAGTTGCATCATGTCTTTTTTAGGCGGCATGCACCAAGACACGAGCAAAATCAAAGCAGTTGCGGAAGAAGATTCAGAAATTCTCTTCATACCAATTGACAAAGTAAGTTCCATGATTCGAGAATTTCCTGAATGGTTGGATTATATTTTCAGATTATATCACAAAAGATTCGAAGAATTGTTGGAAGTCGTAAACGCCATTGCTTTCAAAAAAATGGACGAACGATTGCTGGACTTTTTGAATAAAAAATGTAAATTGACAAATAGCAATACCTTGCACGTTACCCACGAACAAATCGCCAATGAATTAGGCACAGTGCGCGTAGTAATCACGCGATTGTTAAAACAATTGGTCGATGAAGGCGTTATTACCCAGGAGCGAAATAAAATTACGATGTTGTAAATAAAAATCATTTTTTTTCACGAGTGTGACAATAGTCACATTCTTTCACTTGAAAATGTCTGAACTTTGTATCACACATTCAAACAATCAAGTTATGAAAGCAAATATGGGAAATTTCGATCGAGTGCTAAGAGCAATCATTGCTGCAGTAATTTCCATATTATTCTTTACCAAAGTAATTTCTGGAACATTAGGAATTGTTTTGTTAGTACTTGGAGGAGTTTTCTTATTGACAAGCTTTATCAGTTTTTGTCCTTTGTATCTTCCTTTTGGAATTTCAACCTGTAAAAAAAAGTAAATGAATTTTATCCTTAAATATAAACTTGTTTTCATTGGTGCTGCTGTGGGCGCATTGGGTGGTTTTATGTACTACTATTATGTAGGATGCGCGAGCGGAACCTGTGCAATCACTTCTAAACCATTGAATAGCACTTTATACGGCGCTTTTATGGGCGGATTATTATTCAGCAATTTCATCAAAAAATCATAAACACAAATACACAAACATCATGAACATCGAAAACATCATCAAAGAAAAAAAAGGAACAATCGTCGATGTACGTTCAATTGAAGAATTCAGAGGCGGTCACGTTGCTGGTTCTATCAACATTCCTTTACAAGAAGTAGGAGCAAGATTGGAAGAATTCCAAGCGATGGAAGCTCCATTAATCCTTTGCTGTGCATCTGGAAACAGAAGCGGAATGGCAACACAAATGTTATCACAACAAGGATTAGAGTGCTACAATGGCGGTTCTTGGTTGGAAGTAAATTATTTTCAATCTCAAGCAATCTAATACCGTGTAACCTTTGATAATACTGGAATAATAATCCAGTAAAACCAAAGCTAACTCGGCATTATCCCAAAAAATTTATCTTTTAAATTCAAAGTTAAAACGGTATAAGTTATGTTAACAGCAATCAAAAATTTACTAGGATTTGGTCCTAAAGTAGATTATGCAGCTTTGGTAAAACAAGGTGCAGTAATTGTGGATGTAAGATCGAAAGCAGAATATGCTGGCGGACACATCCGAAATTCAATCAATATTCCGGTCGATGCTTTGGGAAGTAATTTGTCTAAATTGGCAAACAAAAACCAACCAATCATCACATGTTGCGCCTCTGGAATGAGAAGTGCAAGTGCGAAAGGAATTTTAAAATCAAAAGGTTACGCTATTGTTCACAATGGTGGAAGCTGGATGAGTTTACAAAACAAAATCTCATGATTAAAGAACTTTTGAGGAATTGGCATTGGATGCGATTTATTCGCTTGGCGCTCGGAATTTACATTGCGATTGAAGCAATTCAACACTGGGACGCATTTACTGGATTTATCGCACTCTTTTTTCTCTATCAAGCATTTGCCAATGTTGGTTGTAGCACCGGTGGCAGTTGTAGCACAGGAAATTGTTCAGTTCCTCAAAATCGTTCAAATGAATCAAGCAACGAAGTCATTTTCGAAGAAGTAAAATAAAAAACAATGGACGCGCACGAATACAATGTTGATCTAAATTGGATTTCAGATCGCAAAGGTGAAATTGCTTCACCAGAATTAAACTCAAAAATCGAAGTTGCAACTCCTCCTCAATTTCCTAAAGGAATCGAAGGTATTTGGTCTCCAGAACACCTTTTCACTGCGGCGGTAAACAGTTGTTTCATGACTACTTTTTTGTCAATAGCTGAAAATTCAAGATTAGAGTTCAAATCTTTCAGTTGCAATGCGAAAGGAAAATTAGAACAAGTGGAAGGGAAATTTTTGATGACAGAAGTTTTACTCGAACCAACATTGATTTTGGTGAACGAAAAAGACTTGGAAAAAGCAGAAAGAATTTTGCAAAAATCAGAAGCTGCTTGTTTGATTTCGAATTCCATCAAATCTTCCGTAACTTTGAAAAATAAGATTCAATTTTAATCCAATTTACCATGATTAAAGATATTGTATATTCTGTCGTAAGAAACAAATGTGCGAAATGTCACCAAGGTGATGTTTTTATCTACAAAAATCCTTACAACTTAAAAAAGTTTGACAAAATGCATGAACATTGTAGCGTTTGCGATGCAAAATACGAGAAAGAACCTGGGTTTTTCTTCGGTGCAATGTATGTAAGTTATGCGCTAATGTCAGCACTTTTTATCTCTTCTTTTGTGATTGATAATCTTTGGATTCATTCTGAAACTTGGCAATACATGACTTTTTTGGTAACCGCAATGATTGTTTCTGTTCCGATTACTTACCGATGGTCACGTTTAATTTGGATCAACTTTTTTACTAAATTTGACAAAGAAGCATGCTTACAAGGAGCCAAAAATTAAGGTTCCATTTCAATCAATATTATTAAAATTCAATTTATATTTCATGAAAAATCTTTTTCCTTTCTTATTTGTAACAGCATTGCTTTTCGCAGCTTGCTCTAACGGACAATCACAAAATTCCAAAACAGTATTGGCCGCTACAGAATTTGCCGCAAAAATCAAAGAACTTCCAGGTGCGCCAATTATCGATGTGCGTTCTCCAGAAGAATTTGCCAATGGACACGTTCAAAATGCTAGAAATATCAATTGGAATGGAAATGATTTTGATGCGCAAATTTCAAAATTTGACAAGTCACAACCTATTTTGGTTTATTGCCTAAGTGGCGGAAGAAGTGGTTCGGCTGCAAGTCAAATGCGTTCTCAAGGTTTCAAAGAAGTCTATGAAATGGAAGGTGGAATGATGCAATGGCGCAGTGCTAAATTGCCAGAAACGACAGACAATAAAATTGTTTCTGCAGGAATGAGTAAAGCAGATTTCGATAAATTGTTGCAAACCGACAAAGTTGTTTTGATCGATTTTTACGCGGAATGGTGTGCACCTTGTAAAAAAATGAAACCTTCATTGGATGAAATCTCTAAAGAAATGGCTGATAAAGTGGTAATTGTTCGCATCGATGCAGACGCCAATCCAGCATTGTGCGCAGAAATGAAAATCGAAGCTTTGCCAGTAATTCAATTGTACAAAAATCAAAAATTAGCTTGGAATAACCTTGGTTTTACTGAAAAAGCGACGATGGTTTCTGAAATTGAAAAGCTAAAATAAATTGCCTACATTTGAATCACTAACTTGATTCAAATGAAATTCACAGCTTTTGCTTTCTTACTATTTTCACTGGGTTTTGTTCAAGCGCAAATTGAACCGAAATTGCACATTTCTTATGGAGTTGGTGTAGAATTGAGAGATCAAATTGTGTTTGGAAATGAGTTGAAAATCAATTACTTTTTCAACAAAAAATGGAGTTTGGAAGGCAAAATGTTTCTGCCAATTAGAAATAAGTTATACGAAGAAAGATATCGTTTTGACGGAAATAAAGAATTCCTCCTTTACAACCAAACAAATCTAATCGCTGGCAGACATTTTTTCACAGGTTCTTTGAAAACCAAATCTAGAGGTACTTACCAAATTGAAAAATCTAGAACCTTAGGCATAAGAGGCGGATATTTTTATTACCAAAACTCATTCAATAGTAACTTTTCTCCAGATTTTTATATCATCGACAGTCTTTCAAATGGAGATTTTTATGGAATCAGCGGAATCAAAGTCCATAACTTGGTTTTGGGAATAGAATCCAATCGTTTCAAGAGAATCAGGGATAAAAAAACGAGGATCAATCGAACGCAACTTTATGCGGATTTGTTTTTGGGATTGGAAAATTATGTCACAGGATTTATCCAAGTTCAAAAAGACTATTCACAATATTCGATTGCAGAAAAATATCATCTAAAGAAAAATGGCCTTGGGGGACGAATTGGTTTTCAATTTTCGCAAACTTTTAATCGCAAAATTGGCTACTTCATTGCGGGTGAAGCCATGTTTATTCCAAGAATCAAATATGAACCAAATGCGAATTTTTTTGTACTCCGAGGAGGTCCAATTATTAGCGAATTGCAATTTTCAGTTAAAGTTGGTCTCTCATTTTTAAACACAAGGAAATAAAAAAGGGTCTCATCAAATCTGATAAAACCCTTTATACACTAATTTTACTACTGATGCTAAGAAAACTTTAACATTGAATTTGATAACTATTGAAATCCAACTTACAAAGTCAGCGTCTTTGACTTACTGCGTCAATATTTTGTAAAGTTCATCTTTCAAATGAACTCTTTTCATGCGAAAATCATTCAAAACCTCATCCGAGGCAACTTCTGCACCTGTCTCAATTCTGTGCGTTGCATGATTCACCTCGTCGTATTGTTCAAACAATTTTCTGAAATGATTGTCAGAAATTTTCAATTCATGAATTTTTTGTTCCAATTCAGGAAACTCGTGGCGAAGATCGTGTTTTTCCATTTTTATATTATGTTGATTTGATACAAAATTACCCCAACTTTCAGCCTGTAAACATGATTAAAATCAGACGGAGAGATGACTTTTAAACGAAACTTGCAAAGTTTTCCAAATCTAGAAATGTTAAATTAAAAATGATTGACAACAATTTGAATAGAATGAAGTTATCAAT
>JBFYPS010000219.1:0-9378 GCA_041303135.1 Crocinitomicaceae bacterium
CAAACCGCCGAACTAAAAATCTGCGTTTCAGCCTGTTTTCTTGCCATTCTGACGTCAAATGCCATGCAAATGTTTCTCAAAAATGGTTTTCCTGCTTCCGTTACTCTTAAATTAAAAGCGGTAAGTTCAATCAAACCGTCGGCTTCCAATTCGTGCAATTTTTCAACGGCATTCAAGATTTCATCACATTGATCGTCTTCGTTTTCCCAATTTGTTTCTTGGTTACACATGATGTTCAAAATGTGTTTGCGCATAATCAAATCTTCTGCAGTCAAAACATGTCCTTTGAAGAATGGAAAACGATCTTCATTCAATGCCTTGTAATAATCTTCGACTTTTTTCTCGTTTTGCGCAAAACCTGTCCAACTGTCGCTGATGGAAGACGTTCCTAAGCCAATCAATAATTTTGATTTAGAAGTGGTATAACCCATGAAATTGCGGTGCAAAGTCTTGTTTTTCTCGGCAATATTCAAAGGATCGTTGGGCAATGCAAAATGGTCCATGCCGATTTCAATGTAGCCAGCGTTTTCAAGAGCGGCGCGACCTTGTTCGTACAATTGTCGTTTCACATTTCCCGCAGGTAAATCCGCTTCGGTAAATTTTCGCTGACCAGGTTTTAACCACGGAACGTGCGCATAACTGTAAAATGCAATGCGATCTGGTTTCAATTCAATCACTTTTTCAATCGTTGCGTGCATGCTTGCGGTCGTTTGAAGCGGCAAACCGTAAATTAAATCGTAGTTGATAGAAGTATAGCCTAAATCTCTCGCTTGTTGCGTCACTTTTTCAACAGCTTCCACTGTTTGAATGCGGTTGATGATGTGTTGCACTTTCGGATCAAAATCTTGAATTCCTAAACTGATGCGTTTGAATCCCAATTTGTAAAGCGTTTCCAAGTGTGCGAAAGTTGTATTGTCTGGATGTGCTTCAAAACTCATTTCAGCATCTTCACACAATTCCGCAGTGGAGAGGATTTTCGAAAGCAAAGATTCCAAATTTTTCGCATTGAAAAAAGTAGGAGTTCCACCGCCCAAATGGATTTCGCTGATTTTTGGCGTTTCGTTGAAAACCGACAAATACATGCTCCATTCTTTCAAAAGCGCATCAATATAAGGCGATTCCACTTGGTGGTTAACCGTGATTCTGGTATTGCAACCGCAATAAGTACACAAACTTTCGCAAAATGGTAAATGAATGTATAAACTGATTCCGTCTTTGCTATTGGTGTGATCGAAAGTGTTTTTGACCAACTTTTTCCAAGTTTCCTCTGATTGCACTTGTTCGTCCCAATATGGAACAGTTGGATAACTTGTATAGCGGGGAGCAGCAACGTTGTATTTTTCGATCAAGGTTTTCATGTCTGTAGTTTGTCTTTTGCAATGCGTGAGTGTACACAAATTTTGATTCATGTTGAATTTTTGAAAAAGTTTGAAATATTGAATTTGAATTTAGACTGCTACTTTACTTAAATCTTCGCCTTGACTATTTTGCATTTCTAAGGTCCAACCATCTGTGAAAGTCGTTTCCAACCAAACTTTGCCAGATTGTCTAAAAACTTGCACGCCGATGCCAAAATTGAGACCTAAACCTTGCTCTAACTCGTTGACAGTCATAGAAGGCGTGATAAGAATCTCATCATTGCCTTGTATTGTTCTACATTCTCCAATCGTTTTTGAATGATTGAGAATAAATTTCAAATTTGAATGTCCGCCCGAACGGTGGGGCTTAGAGAAAAACTCCAATTTCAAATATGGAAACAAATCATTGAATTCCTTTTGAATCTCAGAGATTTTTTTGTCGTTTTTTATTGATACTTCCATGATTTGAAAATTAATTGTTGACACTTAATGCCATCACAGGAATATTCGCATGAAAAGCTATTTTTTTAGTTTGTGGTTCGTGAAAAAGATTCTCCCAAAAAGAGTGTTTTTTAGGAATCATCACCACCAAATCCATTTCTTTGGACGTAATAAAATGATTAATTCCTTCTGCAACATCATCATTTTTAATATAGTGTGTTGAATGAGTCACATTTTGAAAGACATTTTCAAATTTATGTTCGGTAACGGAATGACTTGTCTCAATCATTTCATGTACGTTTTTGGAAACATTTAAAAGATGTAAATGTGCACCAAAGAAATCCGCAAAATGAATTAAATTTAAAAAAATCTTAGATGGATTTTCGTCCTTAAAGTCTGTTGCCAAAACAATATTTGCAATTGGTTTGAAAGTGTAATTTTCAGGGATGGATAAAATCGGACAGAATGATTTGTACATCAATGTGGTTGTCAAGCTTCCAATGACTTTTTCTGTAAATGCACCCACATTTTTCATTCCCATCACGATCAAATCAATGTCGTTTTCCGCTTGGTAAATTGGAATTTCATCCACCGCAAAACCTGATTCACAAACTGTTTCGACTAGCAAATTTTCTCCATGTTTGGCTTTAATTTCAGCGGCCAATTTTTCTAAGCTTTCAATTTGAAGGTCTTTCATTTCAGTGATTGAAAGCATATCAGGCACTTCACTCACCATTACTGGCGGATGAAAAGCATGGAAAAGTACAATTTTCGCTTGTATATGATTGGCCAAATCAGCTGCATAATGAACTGCATTGATGGAACATGTTGAAAAATCTGTTGGAACTAAAATGGATTTCATACCGCTGACTTTAAATTTGTGGATATTATCTACAAAAGTAGTCCCGAATAGTTTCTGTGTCGTTGATTTGAATCAGGACGCAACATGACTTTTGTCAGTCAAGGCATTAAAACACCAAAAATTCAATTAAATCAATCGAAAATATTGCACCAAATCTGAAGCAATAATTTGATTTTCGCCGACATGTGTTGCCGCTAAATCTCCCGCTTTTCCATGGAAAAAAACGCCGATTAATGCTGCATTCAAGGGAGAATATCCTTGCGCCAACAATCCTAAAATAATTCCTGTGAGTACATCACCCGAACCACCCGTTGCCATGCCGGGATTGCCTGTTGTGTTAAAAAAAACTTTTCCGTCAGGACAAGCAATGGCAGTAATTGCATCTTTCAAAACTACAAAACAAGCTGTTTTTTTGGCGAAATTTTGCAAGATTTCTAGGCGTTCAAAACTGTTGTTCGATTTTCCCGCCAAGCGTTCAAATTCTTTGGGATGTGGCGTGAGAATGCTATTTGGTGGCAATTTCATCTTTAAATCGGAATATTCCGATATGACGTTCAAAGCGTCTGCATCTATCACCAGTGGCGATTTTGAATCAACGAAAAGTTCCGCTAGGATATTCTTCGTCCCGATTTGGTTTCCCATTCCAGGACCAACGCCGATCGCATTGTAATTCTTGAAATCAACTTTTAGTTTGGAGTTGAAATCAATTGAATCGTCCGTTTCACACATCGCTTCGGGAACAGAACTTTGAAAAATTGAATAACCACTATTGGGAATTTGTGCGGTTAACAATCCAATTCCACTACGCAACGCTGCTTTGGCGGAAAGTACTGCTGAACCCATTTTACCTTTCGATCCAGCGATTAATAATCCGTGTCCGTAAGTTCCTTTGTGTGTAAATTTTTCTCGTGGATGAATGATTTCTTTGAAAAAATCTTGCGTCAGGTAATAAAAATCGCTTGCTTGACTTTGGATGAATGCTTGATTTAATCCGATGGTTAAAACTTGCCATTTTCCCACAAATTTGGCAGATTCCTTCATGAAAAAAGATTTTTTAGGAACTTCAAATGAACCCGTAAAATGCGCTTGTATGATTGGGGAATCAGTTGGTAATTCATCGCAACTCAATCCAGAAGGAATGTCGATTGACAATATTTTCGCTTTCGAATGATTCAGAAATTCAATTAAAGTCGCCAATAATCCTTCCGTTTTTCTAGTCAAACCAGAACCTAGCAATGCGTCAATCACCACGTCTTCAGCTTTGATTTTAGGAAAACCGTTTTCACTTTCGATGATTTTGTATTGTTTCAAACGGGAAGCGTTCACTTCACAATCTTTGGACAATTTTTGCCCTGAATCCAGCAAATAAGTATGCACCAAGGCACCTTTTTCTTGCAACAATCTCGCAACTGCAAAACCATCACCTCCGTTATTCCCGATTCCACAAAAAATATGAATCAAAGGTTTTCCGTGTACAAACGGAATGATGGCGTGTACAAATTGATTGGCAGCTTTTTCCATTAAATCAATGGATGAAATGGGATCGTTTTCAATCGTAAATTGATCAGTTAATCGGATTTGCGAAGCGGAGAGTATTTTGTTTTTCATGGCGAGGATTCTAGATTTCTAAATTACGATTTTTTCCTGAAAAATTTGATTTATTAATATTCGTGAAATTTAACAACACATTTAAAAATATTTAAATGTCATAAAATCAACAACTTAAGCATCCTTGATAATCCTCCCTCTTTATCCCCCTCCAAAGGGGGAAGACTCGAAATCAATTTATTACCAAAATTCATTATTCTTAGCTTTAACAAACTGACGCGCATTTAACATTAATATAAACTTCTGAATTTGGTCAATCCTTGCAATTGTCTTTACTTTGCAAAAAAATTGAATGTTCTCCTTGACGCAGTGAAATGCCGAAACCATTTGATTTTGTAGTTTTAGTTCATTTAAAGTGCACAATTTTAGGTATTTTCTCGTACTGATTTCAGTATTTACATTCTCCATTCTAAAAGCGCAATCATTGCGTATCAATGAAGTTTCTCAAGGTGCATCTGGCTCCAAAGAATATGTAGAATTGGTTGTTACCGGTCCAACATTAACCAATTGCTCAAGTCAACCAGCATGTTTGGATTTGCGCGGCTGGATTTTGGACGACAACAATGGATATTTCTCCAATGGTGTTTTGACTGGAACTGGACTTGCAGCAGGAGCAATTCGTTTTTCCAATGATGCTTTTTGGCAATGCATTAATCCTGGAACAATCATTTTGGTTTACAACGACAATGACATTAATTCGGGTGTTCCAACGAATGATTTGAGTAATACCGATGCGAATTGTAAATTGGTAATTCCAGTTTCATCAGCGCTTTTTGAGCGACATGAATCTGCGCCAAACACAACTTCCATGATTTATTCGAATACAGGTTGGGTTTCTGGCGGAAATTGGGGTCCGATTTCGATGGCGAATGGCGATGATTCCTTTCAAATTTATGCACCATCAAATACAAACACGCCTGTTCATGGCGTAAGTTGGGGAAATAACAATTCAAATAATTTCATCTTTTTCTCAGGTGCTGCTGGAGGATTGGTTTTTTCTTGTGACAACAATACATCCTCAGATTTTTCTTTGCAAGCCAATTGGATTTCTGCACCAGTCGCTTCTGGACAAACCGCTGGAATTGCTAATTCTACAAACAATTCGGCATTGTTGTCAGGAATGAATTTAAATTGTGGTTCAGCTTCGCCAATTACTGTCACAGTAACGCCAGTAGATGCCACTTGTCAGGCTGCTTGCAGTGGTTCAGCTACACTGACCGTTTCGGGAGGACAAGCGCCTTACGCAACACCTGTTTGGTCAAATGGAACGACTGCCAATTCATTGTCAAATTTATGTGCAGGGAATTATTCAGTAAATGTGACTGACGCCAATGGATGCATAGGAACGCAAAGTTTCACAATAAATTCTGGTGCCACTTTTACTGTAACCACATCTGGAAATGTTTCCATTTGTGCTGGAGCAACGACAACAATTTCTGCTTCGGGAGCAACAATCTATAGTTGGGATAACGGATTAGGCGCTGGAAATTCATTTCAAGTGAGTCCAACAATAACAACGACATACAATGTTACCGGAACGTCAAATGGTTGTTCTGCAACTGCATCTTTGACTGTTACTGTCACTCCTACTCCTGTCGTTTCTGCAGGAAATGATCAAGCAATTTGCACGGGAGACGCAGTTACACTTTCAGGAAGTGGCGCAGTAACTTACAGTTGGGACAATGGTGTTCAGGACGGAATTGCTTTTGTACCAAACGTTGGTCAAACAATTTATACAGTGACTGGAACAAACAATGGTTGTAGTGCTACCGATCAAGTCACAGTTACTGTCAGTCAAAACTTAATAGTTGATGCTGGACCAGATTTACAAATTTGTTCTGGTGAAAGTATTATTTTAAGCGCAACGGGAGCCAATAATTACGTTTGGGACAATGGCGTTCAAAATGGACAATCTTTCGTGCCTGCAGATGGAATCAATACTTATTCAGTGCTAGGAACCTCAGGAAGTTGTTCTGCACAAGACGATATTGTGGTGCTTGTTTCAGATTGCGGCTTTGAATTTGAAATGCCAAATGTTTTCACACCAGATGGGAATTTAACCAATGATTTTTGTGTTCCAGTTAAACAATCCAATGTTTCGATTCAAAAATTCACGATTTACAACCGTTGGGGAAATATTGTATTTGAATCAAGTAATCAACCTATCAATTGGGACGGTAAAATTTCAGGAAATGAAGCGAGTGAAGGAGTCTATTTTTATGTGGTTAAATATGTGAGTTTGGATTTGGTTCAACACGAAGCACAAGGATTTATTCATTTGATTCGAAAATAAATTAGAGCGATTTCAAATCCAAAATCTTGCTTTTATGATTTTAAACAAAGCTAGTATGAATTGATTTTTAGCTAATTATTATTTTTTTGTTGCTGTTTTTGGTTTATTAAACAAGCATGACATTCAAAAAACTTGCCTGAATGGCTTGATTAAATCAGGATTTGCAACAACTTTTTTTTGAAAAATCATTTTTGGAACAAAAAAAAACATATATTTGCAACCGCTTTAGAACGATAAAGCATTTGATTTTAATATTGCGAGAATAGCTCAGTTGGTAGAGCACGACCTTGCCAAGGTCGGGGTCGCGGGTTCGAATCCCGTTTCCCGCTCGAAGGTTAAGTTTATCTTAATCGTCAGTCCACTCCGCTCGGGTGGTGGAATGGTAGACACGCCGGACTTAAAATCCTGTGCCTGTATGGGCGTGCGGGTTCAAGTCCCGCTCCGAGTACAAAAACCCTCATTGTTAATGAGGGTTTTTTTATGACTTAAATTTCAAATCATTACCCATATTTGACTTATTTCATTGAATCAAACGACATAAAATTCTATAGAACTAAATTTTGAATCAGGATTTAAATTCAAATTCATGAAGGCAACAAGCTGAATTAGTAATCACAACAATTTTAAAAATTACTTTTTGACGTTAACGCAAAAACAACAAACATTACCTTTAAATTAGCTTCAATTTGAACAAACATCAAAATGGGAATTTTTAATATTTTTAATAAGAACAAAGAAAATATTGATTGCGAATCAATTAAGGAATCAACTGATTTATATCCAGAAAATTCACTTTCAATTATTCTGACTCAAAATGAGTTAGGACTACCTGTAACTGGATGGATTGATTTAGCTTATGAAAATTATAAATTCAAAAAATGTTGTCCCTATAATTTGCAATTTAGCGTTGAGATTTCTGAAAATAATGAGGAATCAGAGCCTTTAGACCTTGGAACGATTGAAGATTATTTCATCATTGAATTGAGAAAAGTGTGCATTGCGCATCCTGTCGCCAGGGAATCAACAGATTTTGGGTTCAATATGGATGTTTATGTCGATAATGGAGAAATTGCATCGAAAAAACTAACAGAAATGTATGAAGATCCAAACAAACTTGTTGAATTTGGCTGTGGATTTAACCATGATCCTCAATGGAAAGAATACAATCGAATTATTAAATTAAGGAAATAAAAATGATTGTCGGTAATATTTAGCCTAATTAAAACAACAGGTAATCAATAAGCTGGCTATACTAAAAAGAAAAAAAAATACAATTTGTTTGGTCAAAGGCTTGACACTAATTGCTACAAATCATCCGTTTTGATTAGAAAATAGGGATTTTGTTTGCAAATTGAAATACTGGTCAACTCTGATTTTAAAATTAATGCCCACAAAAAAAGGGTCATCCTATTTGGACAACCCTATTTCACTTTATAATTTCCAGCTAAAAATTAAGCATCAATTTTCGCATATTTTGCGTTTTTCTCAATAAATTCTCTTCTTGGTGGAACTTCATCGCCCATCAACATAGAGAAAATTTGATCACATTCTGCAGCGTTATCTATGGTCACCTGACGCAAAGTTCTTCCTTCCGGATTCATTGTAGTTTCCCACAATTGCTCTGCATTCATCTCACCCAAACCTTTGTAACGTTGAACGTTTACAGAAGATTCAGCACCACCACCTTTTAATTCATTGATTAATCTATCACGTTGATCTTCGTTCCAAGCATAATCAGATTTACCACCTTTTTTCACTTGATATAACGGTGGAGTTGCAATGTAGATATAACCATTTTCGATCAATTCTTTCATGAATCGGAAGAAGAAAGTCAAAATCAAAGTCTCGATATGAGAACCATCGACATCGGCATCACACATGATAATGATTTTGTGATATCTCAATTTTTCAAGGTTCAATGCTTTCGAATCTTCGTCTGTACCGATGCGTACACCCAAAGCTGTGTACATATTTTTAATCTCTTCGTTTTCGAAGATTTTATGGTGCATTGCTTTCTCAACGTTCAAAATCTTACCACGAAGTGGCATAATTGCTTGAAAGTGACGATCACGACCTTGTTTTGCAGTTCCACCTGCAGAATCTCCCTCGACAAAGTAAATCTCGCACAATGCAGGATCTTTTTCAGAGCAGTCAGCTAATTTCCCAGGCAAACCAGAACCAGTCAATACGTTTTTACGTTGAACCATTTCTCTCGCTTTACGGGCAGCATGACGCGCACGAGCAGCTAAGATTACTTTTTCAACGATTAATTTTGCTTCTGCTGGATGCTCTTCCAAATAAGTAGCCAACATTTCAGAAACTCCTTGAGATACTGGAGCTGTAACCTCACGGTTTCCTAATTTTGTTTTTGTTTGACCTTCGAATTGTGGTTCTTGAACCTTCACAGAAAGTACAGCGGTCAATCCTTCACGGAAATCATCACCATCAATTTCAATTTTCTCTCTGGCTAAAATACCACTTTCAGTAGCATATTTTTTCAATGTATTAGTCAATCCACGACGGAAACCAGACAAGTGTGTTCCACCTTCGTGTGTATTGATATTATTGACGTATGCTTGAATGTTTTCAGTATAAGATGTATTGTAAGTCAAAGCAACTTCAACAGGAATACCTTCTCTTTCTCCTTCGAAATAGATAACATCTGAAATGAGGGCTTCACGGTTTCTATCAAGGTATTGCGCAAATTCTCTCAATCCACCTTCAGAATGGAAAATATTTGAAATTGGTTCACCTTTTTCGTCAAAATTTCTTAAGTCTGTCAATGTAATCGTGATACCTTTATTCAAAAACGCCAA
>JBFYPS010000220.1:0-24371 GCA_041303135.1 Crocinitomicaceae bacterium
GGTTTTTTGCACTCATCAAAGCCATCATTCCTTCTGGCACTTTGACGTCAGCAGAATAAGTAATTCGATTCGAAGGTCTATCTTGAGAAGGAATCCAAGTTCTTGTTAAGATTGCTTGACCTTGAGTATACAAATAAGGAAATTTCTTTCCTTTTGTCATTTCAGGTTTTAACCAATCAAGTGCTTCTGAACCTTCAGTTGTTTTGTAATAAATATTGATTAAATTAGAATTCTTATCAATTTTCACACTTAGAGGAGCACCCAAAATGGAATCTTCAATACCTATTACGAAATTGGTATTTACTTCATGATCTTTTTCTCCCAGCGTAACTTTCTGAATTTCCAGTCCTTTAATATCAAAAACAGCTGTATCGGAACCTTTATTAATCATTGTATGTCTTGCAACACCGTAGATAGAATTATTATCAAAATCCACTTCCATATCTAAATGCAAGTGCTTTGTATAAATTTCGTCCACATTAGCATACGAATGTGATTCCCTAATTTGTTGATTGGTAACTATCTTTTTGGCATCATCTGTTTGTGAATCGTCAAAATAATCACAAGCAAAAAGTGATAAAAACAATAAAACAGAAACAAGCCTAAAAATTTTCATTTCAAAAAATTATTCTTTTAAAGATAATCAAAAAGATTAATAAAAACAACAGATTTTATTAATTTAAGCTTGTTGCAATGCCAAAGAAATATTTTTCAATTCGTCGCTAGTCAACACCAATTTCTCTTGAGCAAAATTCATATCTTGAATTCCATTGATTGGAATTAGGTGAATATGTGCATGAGGAACTTCGAGTCCAATCACAGTAACACCTACTTTTCTACATGGAAAAACTGCTTTAATTTTATGTGCAACCAATTTTGAAAATGCCATCATCTTACCAAGGTGATCATCTTCCATATCAAAGATATAATCAACTTCCAACTTTGGAATAACAAGTACATGACCTTTTCTCAATGGTTGAATATCTAGAAACGCAAGAAAATCGTCATTTTCAGCTACCTTATAGCAAGGAATTTCTCCTGAAATGATTTTAGAAAAAATGGTAGCCATTATCTATTAATATCAATTACTTCAAACTTCATTGTTCCATTAGGTGTAACGATATCAGCAATTTCGCCAACTTTTTTACCCAATAATCCTTTTCCAAAAGGTGAATCAATAGAAATCTTCTTAGCTTTCAAATCAGCTTCATTTTCAGCGACCAAAGTATATTCCAACTCCATACCATTGTCAACATTCTTAATTTTAACACGAGAAAGAATGAAAACCTTTGAATTATCAATGTTTGTTTCATCAATAATTCTGGCATTTCCAATAATACCTTCCATTTTAGAAATTTTCATTTCTAATAAACCTTGGGCCTCCTTTGCAGCATCATACTCTGCATTTTCAGATAAATCTCCTTTATCTCGCGCCTCGGCAATTTGATCTGAAATTGAAGGACGAAGCACCGTTTTCATGTGGTGTAATTCATCTTTCAATTTTTTCAATCCTTCTTCTGTATAATAAGTAATTTGTGACATATCCTTTGAGTTTATAACAAAAAACAAGAGAGCCTTTTGGACTCTCTTGTTCTTACAAAAATATATAAATATTTTATTATTTCAAACTAATAGCAATTCCAAGTGTGTGAATAACTCCAAAAGGGCCAGCAATTCTCATTGCATATTCAACGCCTAATGCTGATTTGTTTTTACCTACAAGTGCATCAACAGAGAAACCTGCTGTTGGACCTGTTAAAGCATTAGTTCTATTTTCAAGGCTATAAATGTTCTTTTCATAAACATATCCAGCTCTGATATTGAACGCAGCTTTTTCAGTTGCCATTCCATAATCTAAACCTACACGATATTGATCATTCGCAAATGAGTTTGCAGTGAATCCCAACATGGCAGTCAATTTACTTTTCTCGTTAAAGATGAAATCGTACGATCCACCAATAGCTAATAAAGAAGGCATTTCAAATGCTTGTGAACGTTGTTCCAATGTTGCTTTTCCACCAGTAGAAACGTAATTGATTTGAGTTGCCAATCCATCACCTTTATATCTCATCGTTGGTCCTACGTTTTTTAAGGTAATACCAAATTTGATTTGATCTTGTTCACCAGTAACATAACGAATCCCAGCATCGATTGCCATTCCGTTTGCTTTTAGGTTTGCAATACTTTCAGAAATAACTTTAAAGTTAATTCCTCCAGAAATAGACTTAGTAAAAGACTTAGCATATCCAACATTGAAAACATTTACTCTAGGAGTAAAAACGCCAATACCTCCTTCAGGCAATTCAACTGTTGTGATATCAATATCACCAAAACTCATCGCTTGAATACTCACTGCGATTACACTTGATTCAGATAATCTTTGCGCAAAACCAGCTGAAGAGAAACGAATTCCCGAATTTCCTAACCAGTTTGTGTAATTGAATTTCAATTGCGTTTTGTCAGTAAACGCCAATCCTGCAATATTTGTAAAGGTACCTTCGATACCATTTACATTTGCAATACCAGCATCTGCAGATCCTGTGCTACGAGCCCATGGGTTTACCAATAATTGAGACGCACCAGCTGAACCAACACGATCTTCATTTCCAGCGAATACACTGGAGCAGGTTAAAACTGCTGCTCCAATGAATGCTGTGTTTCTTAATATATTCTTAAAATTTTTCATTCTTCTATACTATTGAAATGAATAAGATTAAATGTTTTCAAGGTCTGGTTGACGAATTCCACCAAAGAATTTGATGATTCTCTCTCCTACTCCTTCCACTTCTACGTGAATTAGGTAAACACCACTAGCAATTGGAATACCTTTGTTGTTTTTCAAATCCCAATCAAGAGAAGTTACAGGACTATCCTTTTTAAATGTTCTAATCAATTTACCACTTACGTTGTAGATTTTCACAACACATTGATCAGGTAAGTTTGTAATTTTTACACGAACATCTAATCTTGTAGTCTCATAAGTTGAGAAAGCGTAATATGGATTCGGAACAACATTAATCAAATTCAAAGCTTCTGCTAATTGATCTTGACTTCCAGTTACAGTTCTGATATCATCCATTTTCCAAGAATACATTGGTCTACCGCCATTTTGACCAGTAGCAACGAATTCATTGTACTCTTTGTTTACACGAACTCTTAAAGTTACATCAGTTGCCAAATTAGTTTGACCAGCTGTCAACAATGGATTAGCAACCCAAACAAGACTCATGAAAGCAGATTTGTATGATGCAGCAGTTGCTTCAGCCATTCTATCATAAACCCAATTGTTTTCACCATCATAATAAGGACATCCGTCACCATTGATGTTATAACCATAAACATAAATAGGATGTTGACCTCCCATTACTGGACGACCAGAGTTGTCTACCATTCTTGAAGAAGGGTTCCACATCATGTCATTTCCATTGTCACTTCCTAAGAAAGAGTTTTCACCAAAAGCCATGTGCAAACGCATACCAGTTTCCATGTCTACAGCATATCCAGGGAACCAGCTCATACCAGTACTTCCAGCGATTTCATTTCCTTCTTTATCTATACTTGGACTTTTTCTTAAAGTTCCTGGTTTAGCTAGACCAACATTCAATGCTGGATCAGCACCAAGTTCGATAACTGCACAACGCGTCCATTTTGATTTATCAGAAGTTAAAACAATATTGATACTTGGAATTCTTGAAATACTACTTCTTGTTCTAATTGTAGAAATCGTTCCTGCATTCAACGCTCCAGTACCAGTTGGATAAGCCAAAGGACTAAACTCTGCTTTGTAACCAACCAATCTGTGAGGAGCAATTCCTCCGTTCAAAATCTTCTCATAACTTTGAGTTGGATCTTTCCCAATTTCATCATTGTACAAATATGGACTCAGATATTTTGGAGTTGCTGTCACAGTATCTGCTCCTTGTGCAGCATAAATACCAGACAAAATCCAATTCGTTGGGAAATATGAATCATTATCATTTACAAAAGATAACCATCTTTTCGAAGAATCTTTGAAAAATATAGAAGACTCAATTGGAGAAGTATATCTATCATATTCTAAAGATTGCGGTGGTTGAGCACCACTAGGACTACTTCCTGTGAAGTATTGAGTTTGCTCAATTTCAACAGAAACACCCCACTTCGCAATGATTTGCTCATTTTTATTACCTATAGTTCTTTCTGATACCGCAGAGTCAATTAGATTAACTTTATTCTCAGAATCATATCGGTAAATAACCCATGAAGCTGTATCTGTTCCTTTGTAGTTTGTAAACTCATCAGTTCCAGTATTTGTATAATTTCTGAATTTACATTCAAAATAACCACCTGCTAGATTCAACGGGTCAACTACTTTCACATTCAATGGTCCTGCTCCATAATCGTAAGTTGGATTTGTCACATAACCTTCAGTCAAAATTGATGTTAAAGTACTTGGAGTAAATTCTAACGCTCTATTTCCATTTCCTGTACCATCCAATCTAGTGATTTGAGGAGTTGAACCGTAAGAAATATTTTGGTACGTTCCTCCTACCTCAGGTGCTGGATTATGCGGAATTGCTTCAGTTGCAGTAATCGCAGATCCGTCAGCATTGATACGAGAAGCAATGTATGGGATTTTTTGACCATCTAACAAAGTTCCATCATCTGGATTGTATTTTTTAAATTCATTGAAAGCATAAGCTACAGCGATGTAGTAATACTTCTTGTGATTAACAAGTGTTCTTACTCCTTGCGCAAATTGATCTTCATTCACTAGGAAAGTATGACGAATTCCTTTGTTTTCACCATTTACTTTTTCATTTGGAATAGATAAACCTAAACTTTCATCAAATTCAAAGTTGATAATTCTAGCAACACTATTTACGATATCACATTGTGCAACCAAACGTGCTTTGTCAATGTCTTCAATATCAGAAACAGAAGCTGTACCGTCTTTCATTTGGAAAATTTGGTAACCTTCAAATCTATAGAATTTATCATAAATTGTTCCATCTCCTGGATCGATAATATTGATTCGATCTTCGTTGGCATACAATTCATTTTTATTGTTAGATTGTACTGGATTCTCAATCATTAAAACCAACTCATTTTCCAATTCTTGAATTTTCAAAACTGGTGCATTTGGTGGATCTAAGATTTCAAAACAGTTATCAAACAATGCTTGCGCTTTTGTATCTGCTCTTCTCAAAGCTCGCACTGAAGCAAATAAATCTCCATCTGTACTTCTTGCATAAACGATACCAACAGTAATGTTGTTAATTGCACCTGGTTTCAATGTAAAAGGACCAGCTGCCTGAACGAAACGACGGTCACCAGGAGGTGTACTTGTTCCATTTCCATCAAAATTATTCTCTGCCCATGGGAAAGAAGTAGCAGTTCCAGCAGTACTCCAATTTAATGGATCTGAATCAGAAGGGAAAACATAATCAGCATGTAATCCGGAAATTGATCCAGGAGAACCTTCAAATCCAGTTCCACCAAAAATGATATCATCACCAAATCTCCATTTACCACTCATGTAATTGTAATATTGAGCAGCAGTTGTTGGATCTGATTGAGTCGCAGCAGCTGTACTTGTATAGTATGTAAAACGTTTCATACCGTAACGCTCATTGTCAATGATTCCATCTTGGTAACCGATACCTAAACCTTTATAAACAATTCCTTTTCCGTTGATTGCGTCTTGAACATTCATAACCGCAGGTGTAACAACACCATTGACTGTATCTGAATGAGGACCGTAGTTGTCAATTCCATCCGCATCTTGGTAAGGACCTTCGAAAAAGTCAACTCCAATAGCAGGAGGATTCGCACCGTAACCTGGTTTACCACTCACCTCTTGGTCAAAATTATCACCATTGTAAGCATAACCTAAACCTCTGGATACATCACAACCAACATAATCATCATTGTAACCACCTAAATCCGCATCTACATATTGAGCAAAATAAGTATCATACAATGTTTGAGTACCTCTATTGATCATTTCATAGTTATAGAAAGTCATTTTGTTCACTTCATCATTGGTAGTAAATGCAAAAGCTTGTGCTCTAATCTCCATACCAATTGGATCACCAGTTGATTCTGTATGGATATTTCCTTTATCATTGAAAATCCACCAGTGTGTTTCATCACCAAATAAAGAAATTCTTCTATCACTTCCACATTCGATATCATCTCTTCCAAGGATATCATCATACCAAGGATAATCTCCTTGCTCAATTGGATTGTAAGTACCATCTCCTAGTTCACCAACTTCTGCTGGTCTATCATAAAATGGAGCCAAGTAATAATCTTGATTCAAAGAAACGTCACCATGTGCAGGCCAAGCCATAATTCTTGCCATAATTTCAGCATTTGGTTCTGGAACTGGATCACCTACTTGTGTTTCAGCATGATCATATTCCCACCAAGTGATAAAAGCAATTACTTCTGCTTTTCTAATCGTGTAAAATTTATCATAAGTTGCACAAACCGAAGGATCGATATTTGCATCTCCAAAATCTCTGATGGCATCATCTCCTACTGGGAATTTTGGATCATAATTTCCAGTTCCTGGCGTAGCAGTTAATGGACCTGTCCAAAAGTCATTTCCATCACCAAATTTAGCAGCAGCTAATTTTAACTGACCGTTTACATCTGTTCCACCCATCCAAAGAGCAGCAGCATAAATTGCAGTCAACCTTGCTCCAGATGTACTTTTTGGAACTTCATAGGCTGCAACGTTGTTTGCTCTATCTCTAAATAATACACCGTTTGTATTTAATTGTGCACGTACATCATTGAATTCAAATATCAATTTTGCAGTTGCAGGAGAACAATTGGCTTTATTAACAAATCCATTATTGTTTCCTTTGTCTTTCTCTTTTGATTTGCCATCCACTTCATGGTAGGCAAAAGTATTTCCTCCTATAAGAAGGGATAATACTAGTCCAAAATATTTCATTGTTGTTTTCATAATTTCGAATTCTTAAGGTTAGAAATCAAATTTAACCCCTAAACGAATTGTTCTTGGAGCACTAATGTTAAAGGCATTTTGAATTTTCATCGTGTAGTAATCTCTGAAAGATTGCTCATCCAATTGATTTTGGATTGCTTGTTGAAACTGAGATGCAGCTAAGTAACCATCATCATTCCAATTTCCTGTTGCACGGTAAACATTCAACACGTTAAATTGATTCAACAAGTTTGTTGCACGAATATAAACATTCAAGAAAGCAGCTTTTTTCTTGTTCTCTCCTTTTCCTAATTTCAAATCAAAAGTTCTATCTAATTGTAAATCTAGTCTGTAAGACCAAGGAGTTCTAGAACCATTCAATGTTCCAGTCAAACCTGAACTTAAAGGGCTAAAAGATGCTTCATCAGTAATCGCTTGTTGAGCAGAATATGGAGAACCAGAATAAATATTAGTTACAATATTTAAACCTGTGTTTTCCAAGATTTTCAAATCACCAATCATTGGACCGTTGTAATCAGCACCACTTCCATATCTGTAATCAAAAGTGATTGCAAATGCATGTCTTTGATCAAAATCATAAGGGAAGATATTTCTTAAGTTTGGTAAACCTGCGTTAATCAAACCTTGTGCTGAAGTTGCATCAGAACCAGTACCTTCAGCAAATTGCAATGTATATGCTGCAGTCATTCTAATGTTACCTGTTCTTCTCATATCGTAAGCAATTGTCATACCCTTAACAGTACCAAAATCACGGTTACCATAAGTTCTGTATGTGTTTGGATATGCTTCGAAAACATTGATCAATTGAACATTGTTTCTTTGCTCACGGTAGAAAGCAGAGATTTTCAAAGATGAAGTTTTAGATAAAACTTGTTGGAAACCTAATTCATAATCAATTGTAGTTTCTGGTTTCAAGTTTGGATTGTTGATGATATCCGTTCTAGTTTGAATGAATTGGTAATCAATTGGATCAAAACGGAAACCTGAAGTAGGTCTTTTTGTTAAGATATCATAGTGTGCAAAGAATGAAGCTTCATCAGAAATTGGGAATGAGAAAGCCACACGAGGCATTACATTGATTTGTGGTTTGTATTTCTCAAAAGCATTTTCATTTACTGTTTTTTGAGAAGGTTCAACCAACCAAGGAGCGATACCTGCAGCACCTCTCAATGTTTTTGGATCTTCCACCTCAATTCCTTGCGCATTATACCAAACATCTCCATTACGGAAACCATTGATTGCAGTTGGGTTATTGATGTCATTTACATAAACAACATAATCATCACCAATAGATTCAGGAACAATAGCCCAAGTTGCAGTTCCATTATCAAAAGAAGAACGTGCTTCACTTGCTTTTTTAGCATTGTATAACAAATATTTATCTTTTAAAACTGGCTGATTTGCATCAAATACATCGACACGAACCCCCACGTTGAAAACGATATCGTTGAATGCAAATTTATCCATCAAGTATCCTGAAGCATAAATCGGTTGGAAAGCACCAATGAAACGTTTGTAGTTATTGTTTTCATCAAAATCGTTGAAATAACTTTTGATATCTGTATTTCCTCTAACTTTTTTACCAGTTTGATCAAATCCCCAATAAGAAACGTAAGTATTTCCATTATTGAACAATTCATCTGCAGAGAACATATCTAAAGAGAACATTTTAGGATCGTAGTTGTCGATGTCAATGTAATCTTCATTGTCACCACTCAATCCTAATTTCTTTCTTAGATTGTAATCAAAGAAAGATTGATTGTCATTATTCTTTTGACCTCCAAACTCTCCATTGTGTGTAGCAGAATAACCTGAATTCAAGCGCGAATAAGTAATTTGAGTAAAGTTACCTGAATCTGCAACTGTTGCATCAAATAAATCTAACTCAGTAATGTGAAAGTTTGCCAATTGACGAGCGATAGTCCAAATACCAATTGGTCCGTTTGAATTTCCATTAGTAGTTGTTCCAGCAGTCCAACCACGGTCAAAACGTTGTTCAAACTCAAATCCTAAAGACAATGAGTGGTCACCAATATTTACAGAACCTGAACCTGTTACACGAAATTGATCGTTTTCAGTTTTTCCAAAGTAATTGTATGGTGTACCGATGTTACTCCAAATCCCATAAACACTTTGAGGTTGGTCACCATTTCTAAGTGCATTACCTTGTTGAATTTGGAAAAGATTTTCGTAGTGTCCAACAGGATCTCCTTGATAAATATTATAGTATTGAGTTGTAATTGCTGCCAATGCCGCATTTGTCTCTGAAGGCGAAAAATCTACTACAACATCTTGGAAACCGTTGTGAACAAAAGTTTGAGTTGTTGCATTAAATTCATAAGATGGTCTTCTTGTAGTTGTAAATTTCCCAACATGACCGTAACTAAAGATATCAAATTGATGTTTGTCATCAAAGTTCTCATTTTTAGATTTTGAGTAGTCAACCATGATTGAATAGAATGCACTCTTAATTTTAGAGCTTGTTCCTTCTTGATTATTGACAAAACGTTGAGATAAACGTCCATAAACCCTCCAGTCTAATGATCTTGAATTTCCAAAATTTGAAAAGTTCAACAAAGAGTTCCCGTAAGAATAATCTTTTCCATAGCTATAGTTTAATGAACCACCAAAAGTCAAATTCACACTTGGCCCAGTATTCACATCTATTTTACCTGATGCAGAAATCACCGTTCTTCTAGCATTCATTCTCCATTTCACTTGCTCAAAATCATCTTTAGACAAGAAACTTGTATTGTAAAAAGTTCCAATTCCTGTAGATGTTGGTCTCAAAGGATTTGCTAGGATTTCATCTCTAACTTCTTTTTTGATTCTGTAAGCCCCACCATTAGCTAACGGTCTGTTATCCAACTCATCAGTTAAGTTAGCAGAAACTAAGAAACCTAATCTTGGTTTTGTTTTCTTACCTGTAGAATCTTTTTGCATCCAAAGTGGACCAGAAATCATACCTTCCATTAAGTTGTAACCATACTTGTCAAGTCCGAACACTTTTCCATCATATCCATTCACGTCTTTACCATTAATGTAAAAACCTGAAGAAACGCCTTCGAAACTTCCGAAAAACTTAGAAGAAGGACCACGTGTTGTTACAGAGATAATACCACCTGTTACGTCACCGTAGTTGGCTGGCACACCTCCTGTAATTACAGACACCTCTTCAATTGCAGATTTAGGTAAGTTAGAAGAACCTCTAACTTTGATACCATCAATATAGAAGTAAGTACCGTCTGAACGTGAACCTCTTACACTGATTTCACCAGAACCTTCTTGGGCATTTACACCCCCAACAGTTCCTGCTACACCAGCGGCAGAACGAACAGGAAGTCTTGCGATATCCTCTCGTGTCACAGTCGCTCCAGAAGCACCACCATCTCTACTAATCAATGGTACTCGGTAAGCAACAACGTTTACCACTTCTAACTCACTGACTTTTTTACCTAGGGTAACGTTGTCAACGAATGTAATTTTATCAGCAGAAACTACAACACCTGTTGTAATACTCGGTTGATAATCTTCTCCTTCATTTCTAACTTCTACATCATATTCACCTGGAGTAAGTGAATTGATTTGGAACTTTCCATCAAAATCGGTATTTGCACCGGCTTTTATAGTTCCATTCTGTTTCAAAACAACTCGACATCCGAAGATTGGTTCTTTTGATTTTACGTCGATAACTGACCCTCTAACGGTTCCCAAACCTGATTGAGAAAAACCATAAAAGGTTGTCAACAAGACACATACTAATAACAAATTGAGTTTTCGTAACATAAGTACAGTTTAAATATTATACTTTTTTTTAGCAACAAAGCCCGTAAATATAGACAAATAAAACGTAAAAGAACCAGCCAAAATCTTTTTCGTGAAAATTTTCTTTAACTTACATTAACAAAAGTATGAATACCAAAGGAATAAAATAAGGATAAATGGTTTCATTTTTTTACAAACTATACATGTCTAAATAATCATTCAAAAATCTAAACTGTATTTTCCAGCACTTAAAATGTATTTCAGTATAATCGAAGTAAAAAATTTGGCTATCCATCTAAAATATCGTGATTCATGAGAAAAAATAAAATCAAATAAATCGACCTATATTATAAGGTATAAAAATGCTTTACTAAGGAATCGAATCATCAATTAAAAAATCTCTTAACTTCGCAACAATGGATTTCAAAATTGATAAACTTTCATTTGGGGAAACGACAATCTACACTTTGTCCTTTTCTACCTTTGATCCTCTTAGCTATTTAACGCATTTGACTGTTGAAGAATTAGAGCGATTTAAAGCATTCAAGCACTTAAAGCGAAAACGAGAATTTGTTGCAACCCGAATTCTTCGACATTCCATTTTTGGATTCAAACATATCCACTATAATCACATTGGCGCACCCTACATAGAGGGCGAAGGTTATATTTCAATCAGCCATGCTGAAAATTTAGTAGGAATTGCGCTTAATCCCGTTTTTCAAATTGGACTTGACTTGGAATTGATTCAACAAAAAGCAATGAAACTACATTCAAAATTTTTAAGCGAAGTTGAATTAGAAAATTTTAATCTTAAAGATGCAGAAACCATGACCGCATGTTGGTCGGCCAAAGAGACTTTGTATAAATTGGCAGGAAGAAAAGAAATTGATTTCAAAAAAGATTTGCACCTATATAATAAGGAAGAAAATTCTTGGGACGGAAAAATAATGAATCCATCAACAATCTTTTCTGTAAATTTGCAAATATTAAAATATTCGAATTACATTATAACTTTTAATTCCCATCCCATTGTTATTACGCAGCGATAAAATATTTCAAAAATTTATTTCCCAAAAGGGACAAATTGCTGTGTTGGTTGACCCTGAAAAAACAAATACAGTCAGTCAAATTGAAAGTTTGGCAAAAAAGGCTGCTTTTGCGCAGATTGATTATTTTTTTGTTGGTGGCAGTACTGTTTCTCGAATGGATTTGGAAAAAACTGTTCATTTATTAAAATCTTGCACCACTATTCCCATTGTTATTTTTCCAGGCGGGTCTCATCAACTTTCTGATGAAGCAGATGCTTTGTTGTATTTAAGTTTGGTTTCAGGCAGAAATCCAGATTTTCTTATTACGCATCATGTCAATAGCGCACAAGAAATTGCCAAAATGGATCTTGAGTTGATTCCGACAGCATACCTTTTGGTGGATGGTGGCACAAAAAGTTCTGTGGCATATATTAGTCAAACCACTCCAATTCCGAGAGAACAAAATAGCATTGCAATCAATACAGCTTTAGCAGCAATATTTCAAGGAAAAAAATTGATTTATTTTGATGCTGGAAGTGGCGCCAAAGAAATGGTTCCTTTACAATTTGTTGAACAGTTGAAAGCCCAAATTGACATTCCAATCATAGTTGGCGGTGGAATTAGGTCTATCCATGACATTGAAGCATTTAAAAAAAGCGGGGTAAATGTAATTGTCATCGGAAATCACATTGAAGAAAATATTGATTTCTTGCTTGACATTCAAAATTACAAATCGGTATCTTCAATTTAGAAAACATCTTTTGATAATATAATATGCGATTGTTTCTCCGCATCATTGCTTAAAAATTCAATTCTTTACCTCCCAACTATATTTACTAAATCGAGACTTATATTTAAAAATTGTAAAATTTTAAGCCTTAAAACCACTCCAATATTAATTCAATGTTAATATTTCATCTCTTTTAGATTTATAAACCCTTTCAAATTAATAATCTCTTAATCTAGCTTTAACAGTACACTAAAGGAATAGCCTGAACTTTGTCTCATAATTTTAACAACACAAAAAGATGAAGTTACATGGCTATTTGACGTTAATTATTTGTATGATTTTCGGATTTGGAAATGCACAAAAAGCAGAAATTTCTGGAACAATTACAGATGAAAATGGAGATACTTTTCCAACTGTTTTGATTTTCCTTGATGGTGCTACAGTTCCTGTTCGTTCAGACATGGATGGAAATTACACCTTGAAAAACCTTGAAATTGGTAAGCACACCATTCTTTATCGTTTTCCTGAATACAAGCAACAAGAGTTGAAAGACATTGCTGTTAAATCCGGAGATAAATTAGTGATTAATATCAAATTGGAACCTGCAGTTGAAGAAATTGGAGAATTTATAGTTAGAGGAACTATGGATAAAGGCGGTAACGCAAGTTTAGAGAAAGACAAGCAAAATGCTGCCACGGTTTCTGACGGAACTTCTTCGGAGGAAATGAAAAAAAGACCTGATAATAAAGCAAGTGATGCATTAAAAAGAATCAGTGGTGCCAGTATCCAAGACAATAAATTTGTTGTTATTCGTGGATTGAACGACAGATACAATGCTGCATTCATTAATGGAGCACCACTTCCAAGTTCAGAAAGTGACAGAAAGGCATTTTCATTTGATATTTTCCCATCAATGATGTTAGACAATATTGTTATTTTAAAAACAGCAACACCAGATTTACCTGGCGAATTTGCAGGTGGCGTAATTAATATTAATACAAAAAACCCTAAAGACACTAATTTTCAATCAATTTCAATTGGTTCATCTTACAATACTTTGACAACGTTTAAAAGTTTTAGTACCTATCAAGGTGGTAAATTAGATTGGTTAGGACTAGATAATGGTGCAAGAGGATTGTCTTCACAAATTCCAAGCACAAAAGATTTTGCCGAATTAAATGCTTCAGAAAAAGCACGATTGGCGCAAGAAGTTACTCCTTCTTGGGCTATCGACAAAAAAACAGCGATGCCAAATCTTAATTTACAATATGGTTTGGGTAGAAATATTAAAATTAAGGAACATAATTTAGGTGTTGTTTTCGCTTACACTTATCAAAACAATTATTCAACGAATCGCAATATCCGAAGAGAATATGAAGAACAATCAACAGGTATTGTCTTAAAATCAGAATTGGTCGATTCGGTTTATACTCAATCTATTTTAAATAGTGGTTTATTGAATTTGTCTTACGAAATAAATGAAAAAAACAAGTTGAAATTTAAAAACTTGATGAGTATCAATTCTGACGACAAAGTAAATATTCGAAAAGGTGTGCGTGAAATGGACAGTGATCCGCATCAATTTGAAAAATCATCTAATAGATGGTTTACCCAAAATATTCTTTACACAAGTCAATTGGAGGGAAATCATGAATTCAGTGAAAAGAAATTGAAATTCAATTGGAATTTAGGATATAGTGATGTCAATAGAACTGTTCCAAATATGAGACGAATAGTGTATCAAAAAACCGCTTTACTTGAAGATGATACTACTGCTCAATATACCGCTGTGGTTCAAAACAATGGAACAATTCCAACAGCAGCTGGAAACATGTTTTGGTCAGAAACAAAGGAGAAAATTTACAGTGCAAAATATGATTTAATCATTCCATTTGATACAAAAAATGTAAAAACAGAGTTCAAAATTGGTGGAATGCAACAATTTAGAGCTAGAGATTTTAGTGCAAGAAACTTAGGTTTTTCAAGATTTAAAGCAAATGGAATTGCTTTTGACAATAGTCTTTTATTGCTTCCTGAAGATCAAATCTTTTCAGCTGATCATTTAGGCGTGATGTCAAATGGAATGGGTGGATTCAAATTAGAAGAGGCAACAAAAGTAAGTGATAGTTACACCGCATCTTCCATGTTACACGCAGGATTCTTGATGTTTGACACGAAAATTAAAGAAAAATTCAGATTTGTTGGAGGCGCTAGAATTGAATCTTATAATCAGAAATTTTCATATACAGAAGCAGGAACTAATATTGACAGAACCATTGATACTACAGTAGTAGATATACTTCCATCTTTGAATTTTATCTATTCTATAAATAAAAAGATGAACGTTCGCTTGAGTTATTACAAAACGTTATCAAGACCAGAATTTAGAGAATTGGCTCCATTTGCATTCTACAACTTTGCGATGGACAATATTCTTTCTGGAAATACAAATTTAAAAAGAGCCTTGATTGACAATATGGATGTTCGTTATGAAATTTTCCCAGGAGCAGGACAAGTATTTAGTGTTTCTGGATTTTACAAGTACTTCAAAAACCCAATTGAGTTAGTAAATAGAACAGGTGTTTCAGGTGCAAGTGAATTGTATTACACAAACGTTTCAAAAGTTGTAAACTATGGTGTTGAATTAGAATACAGAATAAAATTATCTTCCTTTACAAAAGGAGCAGCGAAGGAAAATACGTTCTTATCTAACACAACGCTTTATACAAATTTAGCTTTGATCAAATCGAAAGTTGATGTAAGTCAAATCGTTGGGGCTTCTGCTTCATCAAGACCATTGCAAGGACAATCTCCTTACATTGTGAATGCAGGACTTCAGTACACAGAACCAAGATCTAACTTTACCTTCAGTGCATCATACAATGTTGTTGGAAGAAGAATCTACATCGTTGGAAATGTTCAAGAGCCTGACGTTTGGGAAAACCAAAGAAATGTAATTGATTTACAAATTTCAAAATCATTCTTAGATAAAAAATTAGAAGTTAAATTGAATGTAAGAGATTTATTAGCACAAGATTTGATTTTCTACCAAGACATCAATTTAAATAAAAAATATGACAAGAATGTTGATAATCGTTGGCAAGAGACCACTTTTGGTCAAACGATTTCATTGAGCTTGAATTATACTTTTTAGTGCTGAATGTTAACTAAAAATAAAATAAACACAAATACAATAATACTAGATTAACAAAAGCATAAAACACTTGTAACCTTTCGTTCATTTTAAGGCAAGACCAAGTGATTTACTTTGTACCATAAAAATTAAGAAATTATGAAAAATATTTATTTATCATTTGCTTCCCTTTTTGTTTGCTCATTATTGAGTGCACAAGAAGCATTCTGGACACCTACCAATTACAAAGGTGCATTTCCTGTAACAGATAATACGCCTGCAACAGATTGGACAAGTGGTTGGTCAAATTTTGATCCTGAGAATACAGTTTATCCTGCAACGTCTACTACAGTTTCTGCAGATATTACTAGCAGTACAACTTGGAGTGGTGTTGTTTTACTTCAAAATAAAGTTTATGTAAAAAACAATGCGACATTGACAATTCTACCTGGAACGATTATTCGTGGAGATAAATTGACACAAGGAACATTGATTATTACGCGAGGTGCTAAAATTATTGCAAATGGTACAAGTGCAAATCCAATTATTTTTACTTCAAATGAATCCGAAGGAAACAGAAGTGAAGGTGATTGGGGTGGATTGGTACTTTTAGGATTGGCTAGAAATAACCAGCCTGGTGGTGTTGCAAACATTGAAGGAATTGCTCCAACAACTGATACACAGTTTGGTGGAAATTTTGATGATGACAATTCTGGTTCTTTAAAATATGTAAGAGTTGAATTCGCAGGTATTCCATTGCAGCCAAACAAAGAAATCAATGGGATTACTTTTGGTTCAGTTGGTTCTGGAACAACAGTTGACTATTGTCAAGTTTCTTTTTCAGGAGATGATTCATACGAATGGTTTGGTGGAACAGTTAACTGTAAACACTTAATCGCTTATAGAGGTTTGGATGATGATTTCGATACTGACTTTGGTTACAGAGGTAAAGTACAGTTTGGATTAATTATTCGTGACAAAGATCTTTCAGATGCTGCAGGTGATTCAAACTCATTTGAATCTGACAATGACGCAACAGGATCAAATGCTCAACCATTAACTACTGCTATTTTCTCAAATATTACCACTGTTGGACCAAAAGGAGATGGAACAATATCTTTGCCTACTGGAGAGAAATTTGAAAAAGCCTTCAGAATTAGAAGAAATTCATCTATATCTATTTTCAATTCATTGGTGACTGGTTGGGAGAAAGGTTTGTCAATTGAAGGAACGTCAACAGAAGACAACTTAACTGGAGATACTTTATCTTTCTCAAACAACGAGTTAGTAAATATTCCTGTAGGTTCTAATGCAGTTACAGCATTTGGTTCGTTTTATTCTACATTTTTTGGAGCTGAAAACAATGACTCTACAAAAACAATTGCTCAAATCAATTGGGTAAATTTATTCCCAAGTTTTGGTACTACTCCAGATGCAAGATTAAATGCAAACTCAACTGCCGCAAATGGTGCAGATTTTACAAATTCTAAATTTTACAATTTGGATGCTCCAACCGTTACTTCTACTGTAACTTATTGTCAAAATGCAACAGCTGCTGCTCTTACTGCAACTGGCGAAGTTGGAAATACATTTAATTGGTACACACAAGCAACTGGAGGCAATGCAGTAACCACTGCTCCTGTTCCAAGCACAAATGCAGCAGGAACATTCCAATATTACGTTTCCCAAAACAACACCGCAGGTGACGAAAGTCCAAGATCATTGATTACTGTTGTTGTAAATGCTTTACCTGCAACACCAACTATTTCTGCAAATGGAGCAACTTCATTTTGTACAGGAGGATCTGTAACATTGAGTTCTAGTGCAACTACAGGAAATGTTTGGTCAAATACATTGAATACACAAGACATCGTGGTGACATCAACTGGTTCTTATACGGTGACAGTGACAAATGCAAATGGATGTTCATCTACTTCAAATGCAGTTAGTGTTAGTGTTAGTAATTCTCCAGTTCCAACTATCAATGCAACAGCAACATCGGCTTGTCAAGGTGAAACAATTACTTTGACTTCTAGTGCAGCAGATTCATATTCATGGTCTAATGGTGCAACAACTCAATCAATTGATGTAACAGCAAATGGAACGTTTACAGTAGTAACTACAAATACAGATGCTTGTAATGGTGTTGGAACATCTACTCCAATTACATTAACTTTCGGAACAGTACCAACAGCTGGAGCAACATTCACAACTTCTGGAACTGTTGTAACATTCACAAATACCTCTGCAGGTGCTACGACATATGCTTGGGATTTCGGTGACCAAACAAACTCTTCAGCTTCGAATCCAGTGCATGCATTTGCAGGAAACGGAACTTACACAGTGGTATTAACTGCAACCAATGGAAACTGCTCAGACACTGTTCATTTGACAGTAACATTATCAGTTGGTTTGGAAGAATTGGAAACAATTGGACAAACAGTTCTTTTCCCAAATCCAGCGCAAAACGAAGTAAACGTTGGTGTATATTTGAATGAAGCTACGGAAGTATCAATTAACATTTATGATATTACTGGAAAATTAGTTTCAGAAGGATTCAAAGGATTTATGAATACAGGTGAAAACATTGTTAAATTGAACACACAAGATTTAACTTCTGGATTGTATTCAACTGTTATTACAACAGGTAAATCTGTAAAAAACATGAGATTGATATTGACAAAATAATCAAACTTGCATTTTTAAAGTTGGAAAGGCCATTCGAAAGAATGGTCTTTTTTTTTGTCTGGTAAAATTTAAAATTTAAATTAAGAGTACTTAATCATTCCAAAATGACAGTTAAATAAATGAGGTATTTTAAAACAATAAATGTTAATACCTTTTTGCTAGGTTTGAGAACGAAATGAAAGAAAAGATGCAAAATATAAAAAAAAATATTGCTGTGAGTAGCCTCCACAAAAGTGATTTTTATGTGTCCCATTCTTACACTTCAAATCAGATTAGTGAATTGATTTTCAAACAAAAAAATCCAGCCCAAAAGAATATCAATTCATTTTACAGCTTCGTTTTTCTTATTCCAAAAAAAATGAGGCTTTATACTAAACCACCTCCAAAACTTGATTAAAAATTAAAAATTAATACCTTTAACCCAAAATGTCTTTTATAATTTGCTAACTTTGTATGAACTAATTATTATAAAATGAAACTAAAATTCAACTCATTTTTATTTGTGTTAGCTTTAGGGTGTTCTTTTTCTATGAATGCGCAGGAGAATCACTTTAACTGTGGACACAACAAAAGAACACAAGAAATGTGGGCACAAGACCCGCAGATGAAAGCTGATTACGATCAACTTGTAGCTAGCGCTCGCCAAAATAAAGGCACAGGAGTACAAGCAAAAACAACTTACATTATTCCATTGGTTTTTCACATTATCCATGAATATGGAACTGAAAACATCTTGGATTCACAAGTTTATGACCAAGTAGCAGTATTAAATCGTGACTACCGCAAACTAAATACTGATATTTCAGAATTGGTTGCAGGATACGATACACTAGCAGCAGATGTGAATATCGAGTTCAGATTGGCTACAATTGACCCTTATGGAAATTGTACAAATGGAATCGAGCATATTTATTCACACGAAACAAACAATGGTGATGATTATGCTAAACACAACCAATGGCAAAGATCTAGATACCTAAATATTTGGGTTGTAAGATCCATGCGTGATGGAGTTGCAGGATATGCATATTACCCATCTGCAACTGAAGGTTCTTTCTTTTTTGCTGATGGAATTATCATTTTAAATGGTTACATCGGAAGAATTGGTACTGGAAATGAAAATGGTTCTAGAGCTTTGACGCACGAAATTGGACACTATTTAGGTTTGGCTCACCCTTGGGGAAATACAAATGATCCAGGAGTAGCATGTGGAGACGATGGAATCGACGATACACCTGAAACAAAAGGATTCAATTTCTGTCCTCAAACTTTGGCTCAAGCGACAATTTGTAATCCTCCAGTAGTTGAAAACTACCAAAATTACATGGATTACTCCTATTGTTCAGTGATGTTCTCTAAAGACCAAGCAGATTTTATGAGAAATACATTGATTGTAGAAACTGCAAACAGAAGTAATTTATGGAAAGATACTAACTTAATGATGACTGGTGCTTTAGCAAATCCAGCTCCTCTTTGTACTCCGGTAGCTGATTTCAGTGTAAGCAACAAATTTGTTTGTGAAGGCGATGCTGTAACTTTCAAAGATGTTTCATGGAATGCAGCTGTTGATTCAAGAGTTTGGTATTTCGCTGACGGAACACCTTCTACTTCTACTTCCGCAACTCCTTCTGTAACTTTCTCTGGAATTGGATGGAAAAAAGTAAAATTGGTTGTAACAAATGCGACGGGAACTGATAGTACAGTACGTTGGGAAACTATTCACGTATCTCAAAACTGGGCTGATAAAGTTGGACCATACACAGAAAGCTTCGAATCGGGAAATGTTGTTTCTTGGTTGATTGACAACCCTGAAGATAACTACGCTGAATGGCAATTGACTAATACAAATGGAAAAGGTAATTCTAAATGTATGAAATTGAACAACTATAGAAATGTTTCAAATGCACAAATGTTTACAGATACTTATTTCTACAATTTCCGCTTAGGAGGAAACAAAGATGCTTTGATTACTCCTTCTTATGACTTGTCTACAACTTCAGGATCAGAATTGATCTTTGATTATGCTTATGCAACAAATGGTGCTACTTTAGCTGACATCACAGAATCATTAAGAATATATGTTTCTAAAAACTGTGGTAGAACTTGGGCTTTGAAAGAAACTTTGGCTACTACTGACTTATTGACTGCTGGTAACTCAACTGGTATTGATTTCAAACCAACTTCTGACAATTTGTGGAAAACAGCAACTGTTTCAGTACCTGGAAATTCTACTGATACAAGAACACGTTTCAAATTCGAATTCGTATCTTCTGATGTTTCAAACAATGTTTACATTGATAATATCCGTGTAACAGGTGTTTTAACAATCGCTGAAAACCCATTAAACGCAATGGACTTGACAGTTTATCCTAATCCAACAAATTCTAACAATGGAATTTCTATCAACTATGTTGCGAATGAAAATCCAGTTGAATTTCAATTGATGGATCTTCAAGGAAAAGTGATTACTACTGAAACTAACAAATCTATAAATTCTGAAGTAACTCATAAACTTGAATTATCAAGTCCTTTGGCTTCTGGATGCTATTACTTGAAAGTTAGTCAAGGTGAATTTAACATGACTAAAAAAGTGGTTATTCTTTAATCTCTTTTGAAAATAATTGAAAGGACTGGTTTTTAATCAGTCCTTTTTTTTGTGTGTAAAAATTAGGTTTCCAAATCTGGAAAAAGATTATATATATTTATAACACTAGAAAGTTGGTTAGGAGGAAAAAAAAAACCAAATTTGTAAACCGTAAACTAGTGAGTTACAAAACTCATTTTTAAAAGATCAAATATGAAACATAATTTTGGTGCTGGACCTTGTATTTTACCGCAAGATGTCTTTAAACAAGCTGCAGAAGCAGTGCTTGATTTCAATGGACTTTCAATTTTAGAAGTATCTCACCGCCATAAAGATTATGTGGCAGTTATGGATGAAGCGTTAGAGTTAGTAAAAAAAGCATTGAATGTTCCAGAAGGTTATTCCGTTGCTTATCTACAAGGTGGAGCTACGCTTGGTTTTACCATTGCAGCTTTAAATATGATGCGTGATTCCAAAAAAGCTGCTTACTTGAACACCGGAACTTGGGCTTCTGGCGCAATTAAGGAAGCAAAAAAAGTTGGAATTGATGTACAAGTTTTAGCTTCATCTGAAGACAAACAATTCAGTTACATTCCGAAAAATTATGCTATTCCTGAAGGATTGGACTATTTTCATTACACATCAAACAATACAATTTACGGAACACAGTTTCACGAAATTCCTAAAACCAGTTTACCATTAGTTTGTGATATGTCGTCAGACATTTTTTCTAAAGAAATCAATGTTGCAGATTTTGACTTGATTTACGCGGGAGCTCAAAAGAATCTTGGACCAGCTGGAGCAACACTTTATATTGTGAAAGATTCAGTTTTAGGAAAATCCACTTCACCTTTCATGCCTACATATTTGGATTTGAAACAACATGTTGAAAAAGAATCCATGTTGAATACACCTCCTGTATTTTCAGTTTACGTTGCCATGTTAAACTTACGCGATTTATTGAAGAATGGAGGTGTGAAAGCAAAAGAAGCAGAAAATATTGCCAAAGGAAATCTTCTTTACAATGAAATTGATAGCAATCCACTATTTGTAGGAAATGTTGCCAAAGAAGACCGTTCTAATATGAACGTAACTTTCAAATTGACGGACGAAACTTTGTCTGATAAATTTGATGCTGCATGGAAAGGTGCTGGAATCGTTGGACTTCCTGGTCACAGATCAGTTGGAGGATACAGGGCTTCCATGTACAATGCATTGCCTTTGTCAAGTGTTCAAGTTTTGGTTGATGTGATGAAGGAATTTACTAGAACAAACGGATAATTTAGACGATAGACAGTAGACGAAAGACTCTAGACCTTGAATGTCTATTGCTTTTTGGCCTTTAAAAAAATTGAAAACTTATTTATTAAGTATGAAAATATTAGCAAATGATGGTATTTCTGAAGAAGGGAAAATCGCTTTACAGAATGCTGGTTATACAGTTGTAACAGACAAAGTTGAACAAAGTGACTTGGCTCGTGCTGTTAATGACGAAAATTACGAAATTGTTTTGGTAAGAAGTGCTACCACTGTTCGCAAAGAAGTGATTGATGCTTGTCCGGGATTGAAATTGATTGGTCGTGGAGGTGTTGGAATGGACAACATTGATGTTGCTTATGCAAGAGAAAATGGACGAACTGTTATCAATACACCTGCTTCTTCGTCTCAATCCGTTGCGGAATTGGTGATGGGACAATTGTTTTCTTTGTCTAGATTTTTGCCTGATTCATTCAAAAATATGGAAACCGGTGATTTCAATACTTTGAAGAAAAATTACGCCAAAGGAATTGAACTACGTGGAAAAACACTTGGAATCATCGGATTTGGAAGAATTGGACAATCTTTGGCTTCATACGCTTTAGGAATTGGAATGAAAGTAATTGCAGTTGGCAAAAAGGCTGAAGAATGTGAGGTTGAATTAGCTGAAATTCCTGGATTGGGAAGTCCAAAAGTAAAAGTTCAAATAATTACAGATCTTGATTTTTTACTTTCAAATTCAGATTTCATTTCATTGCATGTACCGAAACAAGCAGATGGAAGCGCTGTAATTACAGCATCTGAATTTGCAAAAATGAAAAAAAGCGTTCGCATAGCCAATGCAGCTCGCGGAGGTGTAATCAATGAAGATGATTTATTGGTTGCTTTAGAATCAGGAATTGTTGCTGGAATCGCATTGGATGTTTATGAAAATGAACCAAATCCAAGAAAAGACTTATTGAATCATCCAAAAATTGCTTGTACTCCGCACATTGGGGCTGCAACTTTGGAGGCACAAGATAGAATTGGTTTAGAATTGGCTAATTTGATTATCAAGCAATTCGGAACTTTTTAATATGCATTTTGAGTGGTGAAAGATAATTCACCACTCATTGTTTTCTTCTTTATGGCAAAATTAAAACCGTTTAAAGCAATTCGTCCGACAAGAGACAAGGTTCATTTGGTGGCGACAAGACCCGTTTACACTTATAAAAATTCAGTCTTAAAAGCCAAACTAGAGACAAATCCTTATTCTTTTATTCACATCATTAATCCAGAATTTGGAGAAATTGTGAAAACAAGACCTAATTCTAGAGAACGATTTTTGAATGTCAAAAACGAGTTTGACAAATTTTGCGATTTAGGTATTTTGGTGCAAGATCCAACAGAAACACTTTACCTCTATCAACAAACAAAAGACAATCATGCCTATTTGGGGATTATTGCCGGTGCAAGTGTGGAGGAATACAACCAAGATTTGATCAAAAAACATGAGGCAACCTTGACCTCAAGAGAAGCCATGTTTACAGATTATTTAGACATTGTAGGATTCAATGCAGAGCCTGTGCTCCTATCCTATCCCCACAATGAAACTTTAGAAAATTTATATGCTGAAATTTCAAAAGAGAGGCCAGAATTTGAATTTTCAACAACTGACATGATCAAACATGAACTTTGGATGCTGTCAGTCTCGCAATCGGATGCAGTTTTAAAAGCATTTGAAGCGATTCCTGCGAGTTATATCGCAGATGGTCATCATCGTTCTGCTTCATCGGCTAGATTGGCTGAAATCATCGAAAAAAGAGATAAAACTCCAAAAGGAGAAAATCATCATTACTTTTTAGCGTTTTTAATTGACGAAAATCGTTTGAATATTCTCGAGTTCAACCGACTTGTCAAAACTTTAAACGGATTAACTGAAAACGAATTTTTAGGGCAATTAGCGAAGTCATTTGAAATTGAAAAGCTAGAAAACGCAGCTAAACCGGCACATGAACATCAAATCACGATGAATTTGAAAAATGTTTGGTATTCGTTGACTTGTAAAGCAGATATTGTGCATGAAGAACATCCTGTTTCTTGTTTAGATCCAGAAATATTAACGCAAGAAATCCTCACGCCAATTTTGGGAATTGAAGATTTAAAAACAGACCAAAACATTGAATTTATCAGTGGAAACTTAGGTTTGGAGGCCATTTCAAAGCCAATTCAGGCAGGAAAAGCTGAAG
>JBFYPS010000221.1:0-2650 GCA_041303135.1 Crocinitomicaceae bacterium
GGTGAAAAAGAAGATGGAAAATCACACGCAGTCGTTCAACCTCTTTCCAAAGATGAATTTAAAAGTATAGACAGCGATTCTGTTTTAGTTTTAAGCAATGGCAGGATTGAGATTAAAATTCAAAAAAAGCCATTTCAGGTAAAGTATTTTCAAGCAGAAAAATTAGTTGTGTCAGAAAAAACCGGATACTACAAAACAGCAATACATGATGCCATTAATTTCAACATCAATGAAACTGAAATTTTGTATGGCGGTGGTGCGAGAGCACTAGGAATGAACCGTCGCGGGAATCGTTTGGAACTTTACAATAAAGCAAATTACGGTTATGAATCGACTTCAGCATTGATGAATTTTTGCATGCCAATTGTGCTTTCTTCTGAAAAATACATGATTCATTTCGACAATCCTGAAACAGGATTTTTAGATTTAGATTCCAAAAAAGACAATACAATTGCCTACGAAACGACTGGTGGAAATAAAACATACCAAATCATTTTTGGAAATAGTTGGAATGAAATGATTTTCAATTATACCCAATTAACAGGTTCACAACCACTTCCACCAAGATGGGCATTTGGCAATTTTTCATCTCGATTTGGTTATCATTCTCAAAATGAAACGGAACAAACTGTCAATAAATTCATAGAAGATTCCATTCCTTTGGACGCTGTTATTTTGGATTTATATTGGTTTGGAAAAGACATTCAAGGAACAATGGGGAATTTAGATTTTTACAAAGATTCCTTCCCAACTCCATTGAAAATGATTTCAGATTTTAACCAGAAAGGAATCAAAACCGTGTTGATTTCAGAGCCATTTATTTTGAATACTTCAAATCGTTGGAAAGAAGCAGTTGACAAAAATATCTTAGCTAAAGATAGTTTGGGAAATCCATTTGTGTACAATTTCTATTTTGGAAATACTGGTTTAATTGACATTTATTCGAAACCTGGAAATGAATGGTTTTGGAATATTTATAAAGGCATGCATGACCAAGGAGTAAAAGGTTTTTGGGGTGATTTAGGTGAACCAGAAGTGCATCCGAAAGATTTGATTCACACAGCAGGTAAAGCAACAAAAGTGCACAATATTTATGGGCACGATTGGGCGAGATTGATTCAAGAAGGATATCAAAAAAACTATCCAAATGAACGTCCATTTATTTTGATGCGAGCTGGTTACTCAGGTTCTCAGCGATTTGGAATGATTCCATGGTCGGGAGATGTAAATAGAACTTGGGGTGGATTGCAAGCGCAACCAGAAATCGCGCTTCAAATGGGAATGCAAGGAATTGGTTACATGCACTCAGATTTAGGTGGTTTTGCAGGAACTTATGATGACAATGAATTATACATCAGATGGTTGCAGTACGGTGTTTTCCAGCCAATTTTCAGACCACATGCACAAGAACAAGTTGCTTCAGAGCCAGTTTTCAAAGATGAAAACACAAAAAGAATAGTCCAAAATGCGATTCAATTGAGGTATGATTTATTGCCTTACAACTATACGATGGCGCACTTAAACAGCAAATATGGTTTACCCCTCATGCGCCCCTTGATGTTTGAAGAAAACAACAATCCAAAATTATTGACCAATAAGGAAAATTATTTGTGGGGAAATGAAATTTTAGTGGCTCCTATTTTAGAAAAAGGAAAAGTGAGTCAAGAAGTTTATTTTCCAAGATCATCTGATTGGTTTGATTTTTACACAGGAGAATTACACAAAAAAGGATCGACAGCCGAAATCAAAACAAACTTGGAATACATTCCAACTTTCGTGAGAGCTGGTGCTTTTATTCCTATGTCCACAGGACTAATGAACACAGACGAATTTGACGAAAATAAGATTTCAATCCATTTTTACTACGATGAAAATGTAAGTATGAGCAATGGAATTTATTTCACTGATGATGGAAAAACGCCTACTTTCAATGTCAATTATCAATCAAAAACTGAATACTTCAGATATAAGAAAAGTACCACCTCCTCAACAATTGATTTTGAACAAAAAACTTTTGGAAAAGATAAATCTTCCAGCAAAAGAAGGTATGAAATGGTCATTCACAATGTTAAAAATGCGCCAAAATCAATATTTTTAGACAAAAATGAAATAAAATATCAATTTGATAAAAACGCTAAAACACTTACAATCATTACAAATTTAGAAGAAAGTACAGCCGAATTAAAAATTAATTGGTAATTTTTCTTAGTGTCATTTTGACATTTAATATTATTTGTATAAATTTGGTCAGTTGATTTGTTAAAAAACCATAAATTAATAATTAAATTGCTATGAAAAGAAAAGTTACAAAGGCTTTACTTTTGTTATCCTTCATTCTATTTTCAGCAGGAGCGACATTTAGTCAAACCTCCACTGTAAAAGGAATGATTCGAGATATTGAGGGAAAGCCAATTGATCAAGCGCAAGCTACTTTGGAAGGTAAATTCAAGGGAGCAACTTCCAATGAAACTGGATATTATGAAATAAAAACTGTAGAAGCGGGTGAATACAATTTGGTATTCAAGGCAGCTGGTTTTGCAACTATTACTCAAAAAATCACAGTTGTTTCTGGGAAAGATTTAGTAGTTGACGCAAGTTTGAAAGAAGAAATTGAAGAAGTAGAAGAATTGGTAGTTATTGGATACGGTTC
>JBFYPS010000222.1:0-20469 GCA_041303135.1 Crocinitomicaceae bacterium
TCAACAAATCCGAAATTTGACTTTGGAAGTTAGTCCATCGTTTTTTGAAATTACCTGGGCGTTGACATTGAATCATTTTATAGAATCTAAATGTGAAATTTGTGTAATCGAAACTGGATTGGGTGGCAGATTGGATTCTACAAATATCATCTCCCCTATTCTATCGGTTATTACCAATATTGGATTGGACCATGTTGCCATTTTAGGTGACACTTTAGAAAAAATTGCCTTTGAAAAAGCTGGAATTATCAAACCGAGCATTCCAATTGTGATTGGCGAAACCTTGCCAGAAACCATTTCGGTGTTTGACAGAAGCGCTAAAACACAAAATTCGACTGTTTTTTGGGCTGAAAAGGAAGAATTTACAAGTACTTTCCATTTTCCGACTGAAAGTTATCAATGGAAGAACGAACGCACTGTAAGAACTGCGATGCGGGCTTTGAATAGCTTAGGATTTGATTTTACCGAATCTGAAATTGAACGCGGAATCGAAAACACGAAAAACAACACTGGATTTAGGGGAAGATTTGAAATTATTGCCCAGAATCCATTGACGATTGTAGATGTAGCGCACAATGTTGATGGGATCAAACAATTATTACAAACAGTTAAATCCAGCGTTACAGGTCAATTGCACATTGTTTATGGAACTAGCTCCGACAAAGATTTAGAAAGCATTTTGTCTTTATTTCCGCGAGATGCCAAGTTTTATTTGACAGAATTCAGCAGTGAACGTAGCGCAAAAATCGACGATTTGCGAAAATCAGCTGAAACAATTGGTTTGAATGCAACCTATTTTTTAAAAATGAAAGAAGCGGTCGAAAAAGCGCAACAATCAGCAAATAAAACAGATACCATATTGATTACAGGAAGTTTCTTTTTGATCAGCGATTTTTTTTAATTTTTTTCTCAAAAACACTTGCAGATTCAAAAAAGTGCCGTATCTTTGCACACGCAATTACGAAATACAACGGTGTTTCTAGCGATAAAATGGGGGATTAGCTCAGTTGGTTCAGAGCGCCTGCCTTACAAGCAGGATGTCGGCGGTTCGAATCCGTCATTCCCCACTCAGAAAGCTTCACAGAAATGTGAGGCTTTTTTTTTGTTCAGAGCGTCCCGACTCAAAAAGTCGGGAATGTCGTCGCACACTCAGAAAGCTTCACAGGACTTGCCCGTCTTTTTTCAGGGAATGTGAGGCTTTTTTGTTTTTAGGGAAATTTCCTTTCTAGATTGTGTTGATGAAAGACAAGAACCTAATCAAACAATGAGAAACTACTTATTTTCCATTCACCATTTATTTTTTCAACATCAATTGTCCAATCCCATTTATAAAGAAATCGTTGATCTACATAACCAGTAATTTCAGAATCTTTTACAGATATCAAGTTCAATCCAGTTGAAAATCCATAAAGATAGTGTCCAAAATCGCCATCACAAAAAATGGTTGGTTTTTTTAAATACCCAACAATTGAATCACCGTCTACATTATTGTAAAGAGGTAAACTGTCTCTCATATTAAACCTTAGTACCCTTAAACTTTTATTATTTAAGAGTGAATCTTGAATCTGAAGATCAGGCATAACGTATACTTCTGATGATGATAAAAATCCCCCAGATTCTAAGTTATCAATTATTATACTCCAAACCAATGATTCATCAGGACTACTCATTCCCCAATGATCTTTAAATCCTTGAAGGTTGTGTGCCCTTTCATTGTTACCATAAGACGACCAATTAAAAACTTCCTCATATACCATCTTGTAAAGGGCATCCGCATCCTTTCTGGTACAAACAGAATATAGGGTATCTAGAAAAGCATTAAGTTCTGATTGTGTTTTTTCTGGAACATCTTTGTTATATGCATGTTTCACCTGACCAATTAACATTCCGTTAAAGAAAAAGAGTGAAAATAGCAATATTATTAATTTCATCGATTTAATTTTAAATCACAACAACCCAGTCTGAAAGTGCTATACGATAAGCTTTCCTTCAGCAATATAAAAAGAATATCTAAAAGTTGTTACACAAATGCAAAAACTATCAAATTTCGAACGAAACACAGTTTTTCTTAGCGTATATCTAACGTCTAGTTGCATTCTATATTGAAAAAATTCATCTTTCCCTGTTAAGGAAAATTATATCTAACAATTTTTAGAGAATATCGATGATTGTATTTATTATAATCGCTAAACCATTTTACTTTCAAAATGTTATGCATAAAACCATCAACATGAAAAAAGTAATCTTTCTTTCCGTTTTCTCATTTGTCGCAGTAATTTTCAACGAAGTAAAAGCGCAAAACATTCCAATGACCTTTCACAATGGATCTTTCAAATCTATTTATTTGATTATTCCGGGGGTGATGAATCCGAATTTAAATCCGAAATCGAATAGCGGAGTGAGTTTGGATGTTGGACAAAAAGTTTATTTCTTTCCTGATGGTAAAAAAAAGAACAAAGAAGTGTTATTTACTGTTGGTGCGACTTGGAAAAATGACACCATTTTAGAAATTGATCAAATTGTTGAAACTCGAATTAAAGAATTGAAGCTAAAATAAATCTTACACTTTGTAATCGATCGTAAAGTTTGTATTTTTAGCTTGTTTTATTCAACAACAATTGATTTATGAACCAAGATATTCAAAACTACAACAATTCTCAAGCTGAAAGCGACCAAGCAATTTGTGATTTATTGGCGCAAGAAATCAACAAACATTTGCCGGAAGCTGAAAGTAAAATTTGGCATGCGCATCCAGTTTGGTTTTTGGATGGAAATCCAGTTGCTGGTTACAGTAAATTGAAAAACAATGTGCGTTTGCTATTTTGGAGCGGACAATCATTTGATGAAGCTGAACTGAAAAACGAAGGAAGTTTTAAAGCCGCTGAAGCACGTTTTACGGCGATTGAACAGGTGAATACAAATGACTTAGCGCGCTGGCTTCAAAAAGCACGAGATATTCAGTGGGATTACAAAAATATAGTGAAACGAAAAGGTGTTTTGGAGAGATTGAAATAATCTTGTCCAAGTGCAAAAGCATTTAAAACGCATTTTTCTAACAAAGTTTTTTTTGTCATGATTTTTTTTCAAAAATGCACGCCAAAAAAGAAATTAAAGCATTTGTTTGTTCGACGGATTGCATCCGTCGTTACAAACATGACGCTACCACGGAGCTATTTTGATTTTTAAAGTTAGATGTGTTTGCCTTGGTTATCTTGCCCTAAAATTTCAAATTTAGTTTATTAAAAATCCAAGGACTATTTCATGTGTACCTTTCGAAATACTGGACAATTGATTTATTGTTCGATCATAACTGTACCCTACTCTATATTTTTCTTTGATGTCCCAACCTGCACAGAAAGCTACTGCATCTGCTGTTCGATAAGTAATTCCAGCCCAATAGCGTTCCTTGTATCTTGCCAATAAATTGAAATCGGCTGAAAACTTCACGGCATCGGTTCGAACCACAAACTGAGGTGTTACTACAAATTTTTGTCCTACCATAATATCACAGGCAGCAAAAAGATTGTAATGTCTAGCAGATGTGTACAAATGATTTTTTCTTTCGCTTGATAAAAATTGGGTAGAACTTAATCCAACACTTAGAGAATTGCCTTTGTAAACCATGCCAATATTTGAAAGAAATGAATATTGAGTAGAACTTTGAGGTAAACTAGGATCTTGCACTGTTGCAGGTGGAATCCAATTTGGATCAACTCCAAATCTTTGAACTCCTGCAGATATACCTGCAGAAATGACTCTTTCATTTCCCAAATTAAAATGGTAGCCATAATTCACATCTAATCGGTGAACTTGATTAAATCCAATCGTTTTATATTGGTAGTTATAGCCAATTCCGCCATGAATTTTGTCAATTTTGGTATTGTAACCAGCAATCAGCGTATTTGGTGCGCCATTTACTTTGTCCCATTGATTTCTGTAATTTACAGCCGCTTGGTGTTTATAAAAAAGTCCTGTTGCTGCAGGATTAATAAATGACAAATTGTTCCAATAAATAGACAATAAAGGATCTTGCTGCGCGATGACTGTTGAACTTATTGTAAGTGCAAGTAAGAAAATCAATGTTTTCAAAAGGAATCTATTATTTAAGTTAGTATTGATTTGAAATTGTAAAATTATTAATTTATCGGACTAAATCTGCCTTAAAGAAGGCGAATGAATATTCCTTGCAAATCAAATGACAAAAACTAGGAACGAGTGAAAAAGAGCAAATCTTATTCAATTTTGGATTGAGTTGAATCTTTTATTTCGCCAAAAAAACGGTTTTTCCAATCTTTCCATTTGAACAACTTTGAAAAAAGCAAGATTAACAAAGGAAAGCAAACTGCCATAGAAGCGATTGCATCCCAACCAAAATTTGGTTTCGCGGTATCCATCCAAAGCGCGTCTGATTGAAAAACTTGCCAATTATTGGTAACAAACAAGGCGCCAAAGATATTATTCCAAGCGTGAAATCCCATGGAAAGTTCCAGGCCGTCGTCCATTAAAGTCAATATTCCAAGAAAAACACCTGTCACCAAAAAGTAAATTAAAATTCCAAAACCAAGCGTTTCCACTTCAGGGTTTGAACCGTGAATCAGTGCGAATAATGAACCCGTAAAAAAAACGGTAATCCATCCTTTTCGAAAAAAAGTCCCCATTCCTTGGAATAAGTTTCCTCGAAAAAAAGCTTCTTCAAATGTCGTTTGTAATGGAATCACAAAAATGGAAATCGCCAAAAGCATCCAAAAAGTTTGCGGATTAAAATTCCATTCATAAGGATTTTTTAAGACGAATGCGTTAATTCCAAGCATGGCAAACATCAAAATTCCCCAAGCACCAAAACTGATAAAAAAACGCTTCCAATCGAAGGATTTGCGAGAAGTGAACAGGGATAAAATGGTTCTTTTATGGATATATTTATTGCATAAAATCAGCACAAGAAGTGCCATTGCAAATGGAAAAAGTTGCAATGCTAAAAAAGAATTTTTCCCGAGTGCTTCAATGGCAACTTGCGTGGAAACACCTTTACTCAAACTGAGTCCAGCTTTTTTTAGTGCTAAAGTATATGGAATCAATCCTACTCCCATGAGTGTGGAAGCGGTCAAAGCAAAAGTAGCCAAGTAGCTTAAAAACCCTTTTCTACCTGAGAATCCAATTTGAATAAATTTCATGCTTCAAAAGTAGGATTTTGAAATCAAATACCGACTTTTTTAATCCCTCAAAAATCGTATCGTAAAAAACTTATGAATTAATCGTAACCTTTAAAATCTGTAGGACAGCGATATTTACGTTTATTACTTCTTCGCGTTTGAACATTTTTGAAAAGCTTTTGATTATCAAAATCAAAGATCAAACTCACTTCGTGCGAACCAATGGAAGCAGTTCTTAAACGTGAGATTGTCAAATCAAAGCTATAAGTTACACGCATGGTAGAAACGCGATTCATTGGCACATTAATACCCAAGGAAGTAATGAATGAATCATATCGATTTCCAGTAAATAAGTAATTTCGATTTCTAAACCAAAAACCAAAAGTAAAAGGTTTATTTATCACGCTCATCCCAACAGTTACCGTTTGAAATTGATTTTGTCTTTCGAAAATAAAACCGGGAGAATAAATCATTTTGTTAATTAGGACATTTGCATTTCCGTGTACATTAAACTTCATGGGCAATTTTTCTTTGTCGCCAATCAATGCATCGTTTGGTCGAGAAAGGTGATGCACAGCACCGCCTAAAGTAATTGTAGAACGTTTATAAGAAGTTCCTGCTTTTCTTGATCTTCTATTAAATCTAAAGGCAAAACCAGAGCCAAAATCGGCGTAAGTGGCAGAATTGAAATTTGGATTGATAAAGGCTGAATTATACATTTTACCAAAAACCTCATCCAACTGATCTGTGAATGTGAATTTACTCCAATCTACATATTTATTAGCGATTCCACCAGAAAATCCTACTTGAAAAATTAAATTTCTAGTATCCACTGCTCGGTAAGAATAGTAAACATTTGCAGTTGTTGTGCGCAACAAACCTTCTCCAGCCACATCGCTAAATGCCATTATTCCCAAACCTATTTTATTGATTGCTTCAGCCTCAAATGTGACAGAATACGTATCAAATTTTCCTGCAATTGGTGTCCACAAACTTCTGTAATTGGAACGAAAAGTAAACCCATTTCCAATGGCAGTCATTCCTGGGTTATAATACACTGGATTGTTATAAAACTGTGAAAAATTGGGGTCTTGCGCGAATGAAATGTTGCTACAAGCAAAGCTTGAAAAGACAATCAGCAAGCAGTTTAATATTGATTTAAAATTACTCATGATTATCTAATAACGGTTACTGTTCCTGATTTACGGAATTTACCGCCTTCATATTCTTTTCCTCGCCAAACTTTGGTATCAATGAAAGTGGCAACAATTTTCCATACATAAGCATCTTGTTGGACTCTCACTCCATTATATTTCCCATCCCAATATTCAGTCGGACGACCTTGCGCATCCAAAGCATGAGATTCCCAAATTAAGTTACCCCAATCATCGTAAATGAGCACTTCATAGCTTGCCAAACCAATTCCTCTCGGAAGAAAATTCGCCACTCCAAATGAAGGATGATCAGGATAAATTGCATTTGGTACAAATAGTCCGCTGAAGAATTCAACAATGACAATTTGATCAATGGTATCTTTACACCCAAATTCATTAGTGACGATTAATTGAGCTAAAAAGTCACCATAAGTGCTGTATCGATATATTGGATTTTCTTCAATACTACTTTGCGCATTGCCAAAATGCCATAAATAATCTGTTGCACCAATAGAAGTATTCGTAAATTCAATTGTTCCGCTCAAAGGTTCTGGATCTTGCACGTTAATGTAATCAAATCCTGCTATTGGTTTTGGATTTACAACCACTGCGTTAATAAGTGTCATAGTATCACTACATCCACCCGGACCATAGGCAATAATTGAAACGTCATAAACGCCAGCTAATCCATATTGGTAAGGGAAGGAATTTCCAGTAATCTGGTTTCCATCACCGACAAACCAAACAACTGAATCTGCATTGATACTCTGCGAAATGAAATTCACCGTTTCACCCAAACAAATTGTATCTCTTGAAATGATAAAATCAGCGGTAGGATTACCATAAATATTGACAGTAAATGAATGTGAATCTGAACATCCGTAAGCATTAGAAGCTGTCAATTGGATTGTATATGTTCCCGGATTACTATAAGTAATAACTGGATTTGTTAAATTAGAGAAATTCCCATTTCCAAAATTCCAATTGTAATTAACTGCTCCAATACTCAAATTGGTTGTCGCTACATCGACTGGTACTGAACAAGACATTGTAGGATTTACAGTGAAATTTGCTGTTGGAACAGGATAAACATTAATTACCTTGGAAATCGAATCCAAACAACCATTCGAGTTTTCTACCAATAATTTGACAACATAAGTTCCAACGCTGGTAAAAGTATGATTTGGGCTGAATTGGGTGGAAGTATTTCCATCACCAAAATTCCAAGTTTGGAAATTTGTATTTGTACTTAAATTCGTAAATGAAACTGCTAATGGAACGCAACCACTTATTGGATTGGGAGCAAAATCGGCAACAGGATTGACCCTGACGACTACAGGTTTGGTGACTGATGCTGTACAACTATTGATTGTACTGGTTCCTGTTAATGTAACTTGATAGGTTCCGCTTGCTGTATATGCGTGTTGCGTATTTGTTGTAACGGAAGTTGCTCCATCCCCAAAATCCCAATCAGTAGCAGATAAACTGCCAGTAGAAAGATTTGTAAACGTGAAAGGTTGATTGATACAAACTGAATCTGGAGAACTCACAAAATCCACCACAGGTGGAACAATTACAACGATATCAATTGTAGCAGTATCATAACTACAACCATCAGTAACCATTAAGGAAACAGTGTAATTTCCTGCTTGTGTATAGGTGTGAGAAGTATTGTAAGAATTGGAGGAATTAAAATCCCCAAAATCCCAATTATAAACTGTTGCACCTACTGAGTACTGAGTAAATTCAACAGTTAAAGGAGCACAACCAGAAATGTAATCAGTATTAAAAAACGCAGTTACAATATTTGGAAGCACTGTAATATCATAATAAGAAGTATCAATACCACATTCGTTACTTGCTACCAACATGATTGTATAAACAGTATCATTTAATCCGGTTGTATAAATGTGATTTAGAAATGGACTTGGATCTGTAGAAGTAGTTCCGTCACCAAAATCCCAATAGAAATTGTCAGGCAAACCTAAACTTACATTGGCAATTTCAAGGGTAAAAGGAGAGCAACCAAAATCCAAATTAGTTCCAAAAATGGACTTTGGTTTTGGCATCGCTATCACCGTTTCAGTGTGTGTAACAGAACCACAGAAATTGGAAACATTTAATGTAACATAGTATGTGGTATCAGCCAAGTAACCTTCATAATAAGTAACTGATGGTGGATTTTGTAAATTCGAAACAGTTCCATTTCCAAAATTCCAATTGTAAACTGGTGCAATTCCAGAAGAAAGATTGGTAAAATTAACAACAACTGGCGCACAAGTTGAATCTGGCGTTAAAGTAAAATCTGCCAGCGGTGGTTCTTGAATTTCAACATTATGCGTAATTGAATCCACACAACCAAAAGCTGAGGTAACAATCAATTGAACATCTGTAAAACCTGTTGTACTAAATGTATGCGTTGGTGAAGCCAAAATTGAACTTCCTCCATCACCAAAATCCCAAGCATACGTACTTCCTAAAGTAGATGTATTGGTATATGAGGTTACCACATTCCCACAAACGATTGGATTGTAAGTGAAATTTGGAACAGGAAGTGGTCTAACAGTTGCAATCAATGTATTTGTATTGACACAAGTTGTGATAGGATCTGTGTAAGTGTAAACAATAGGATAATTTCCTGCAGCAAGTAACGTTGGGTTAAATGTACCTAAACTTGAATTTGTAATTCCTGAGCCAGACCAAGTTCCTCCAGCGGGTGTTCCTGTAAAATTGACAGGTGCAGCAGAAATACAAATTGAAACATCAGCACCAGCATCCACAACAGGCAAAGCATGCACTGTAAAAATCATGGTATCTCTTGTCAAACACGTTCCACCTCCATAGGTATAAACCAAGGGAAAATTACCTGCGGTGTTTGGGTTAAAAATTCCAGCAGTTGTGATTCCTGTACCTGACCATGTTCCTGTTGCTGGATTACCAACTACTTGAAGTGATGGTGAATTAATACAAATTTCTTGATCAGCGCCTGCATTTGCCAATTGCGCATCGATTACTGTCACATCAATTTGGTCTGCTTTAACACAACCTGAGGCATTGGTATAAGTGTAAGTTAAGGTAAACACTCCTACTCCATTAGGTGTAAATATTCCAGCAGGAGAAACATTACTTCCTGACCAAACTCCACCTGCAGGTGTTGCACCTGTCAGCGTAACTCCGATAGGCTGATTACACAAAGATAAATCTGCACCGGCATCTACAACAGGAAGTGCAACGACAGTTACCGCAACCACATCAGAACTTGTGCAGCTTGTAATTGCATCTGTAAAAGTGTAAGTCAAATTAAAAGTACCAACCCCAGCAATTCCGGGATTGAAGGAATTTCCTGTAACACCAGTTCCACTCCAAGTCCCACCAACAGGCGATGCTGTTAAAGTATAATTTGGTGCATCAATACAAATATTAAAATTGGCTCCAGCATTTACAACAGGAATTGGATTCACAATAAACAACATGGTATCTTTTGTCTGGCAAGAACCACCACCCAAAGCGTAAATCATTGGAAAAGTACCAGCCACTGTTGGATCAAATAACCCGCCTGAAGTTATTCCAGAACCTGTCCAAGTTCCATTTGCAGGACTTCCGGTCAGTTGAACATTGGCATCATTGGCACAAACGGTTTGATCTGAACCAGCATTCACTGGTGAAGGATTTACAACAGTTACAATCATTGTATCTCTTTTGATACAACCGTAGACATTTGTAGCAGTATAAACTACTGGAAAAGTTCCGTTACCAGTTGGAGTAAATTGCCCAGAAGGATTGGTAATTCCAGCTCCCGTCCAAGTTCCACCTGCTGGTGAACCTGTCAAAGTATTTGGAATGGGTTGATTACAAAACGTTTGATCAATTCCTGCATTTGTTAATGGAAGCGGATTGACTGTGACATTTACATAATCAACTCCCGAGCAACCAGTTGTAGGATTCGTGTATGAATAAGTTAAAGTATAAGTATTGACCGTTGATGGAGTAAACACCCCATTATTCACTCCAATTCCAGACCAAGTTCCACCTGAAGGAGTTCCACCCAAAGTAACACCTGGTGCATTTTGACAAATTGAAAAATCTGAACCCGCATTAACACTTGGTAAAGGATTAACAATCAGAGTTACAGATTGCGTTGGACCTTGGCAATTTCCAATGGTTCCATAAACTGAATAAGTACCTGAATAACTTGTTGTAATATTATTAATTTGAAAATTTTGTTGTGTGGTAGAAAATCCATTTGGACCTGACCAATGGTAAGTAACTCCTGCAACTGAATTGGCTGTAAAAATGGCGGTTGAACCAACACACAAAGGCGAATTAACCGATGGATTCAATACTGGAGGAATAGGATTTACTAGGATTGAAGTACTTGAAGAAGCTGTTCCACAAGCATTTGTTGCTTGCAAAGTGATGGATTGAGAACCAGCAGTGTTAAAAACGACATTTGGGGCACTGGCGGTACTAGCAGTTGCTGGCGTTCCATTACTGAAAGTCCAATTATAGGTATCTATAGTTTCATAACAACTATTATAAGATGCTGATGGATTTGCCGATTGACCTGCACAAATTGTTGATAAAGAATTCATTGAAATCAATGGAGCACCTTGCGCAGAAATTGCCTTTGTGGAAGTGAAAGTTCCGCAAGAGTTGGTCATTGCATATTGAATGGAATATGAACCCGGAGAATTAAACTGAAAACTTGGTGCTATGCTATTTGCAGAAGTACCCCCAACATAACTGAAACTACCTGATGAAGAGTTGCAAGAATTCCCATTGAATGTCACCGTCCAATCTTTTGCAACGGCACAGGTATTGGCAGTTGTAGAACTATTGGTTACTTGCGTTGTAAATGGAACACAACCTTGGTTTTGCGAAATTGTATAGTTCACAACAGGTGGATTTTCAATACAAATCACTCTTGAAATTGTGCTACTTCCACAAGTTACATTGGATGCGGTCAAAGTTACTGTATAAGTTCCAGGAGCAGTATAGGTATGATATTGAGTGGCTGTTGTATTTACAGTGACCGAACTCGATCCATCTCCAAAATTCCAAACATAAGATGATGCTGCAGAACAGCTAGATGTATAACTACCTGTGGTTAAATTCACAAAAGGAACAGATGAATTTGTACAAGCAGCTGCTGGATTACTAAAATTAGCTGTTGGTGGATTGTAAACCCTAATTGGAGTAATGGTGGCTTCTGAACTATCACAAAGATTTATCGCTTTCATCCTAAAAGTAAACGAATTCCCTGGGAAGCCACAAGAACTGATAGTATATGTATGACACAAAACACTTGGAGGAGGGTGAGGCAAAGTCATGATTGGCGAACCATCCCCAAAATCTACGCGATAAGTTGTACTTGGGTGATTATTTGTGTAATTCGTTAATGGAAAGCAAATTTGCAAAGGTCCGCAACCATTTGTTCCACCAGGATTTGCCGCACCGATTGAAGGATTGGTAATATTTGAAACGATTTGGGTATAGCTATTATTACATCCATTCGTTCCAGTTAAGGAATATGTTAAGGTAAAAATTTCTTGTGTTGTGTAGGTATGTGATATTCCAGCACCAGGAAAAGCTGGACCAGAAAAATCTGCAGAACCATCACCCCATTGAATTTGGAAATTTGAAATTCCAGCAGAGGTATTTGATTCATTAACTGTTAGATTGAAACTTGTACCATCACAATTTTTGAAAGCATAACCATAATCTTCTAATGTAGAAACAGGCAAAGGTTTTACTGTCACAACTTGCGTTGAAGTTGAAGTACAACCATTGGCATTTGTGACAGTTAATGTAACATTGTAATTCACATTTGTAGCCCCAGTTGCAGAAAAAGTGTGTGAAGGATTTGCAACAGTAGAAGTATTGTTCCCAGAAGCAGGATCACCAAAATTCCAAGCATAAGTCAACCCATTTCCAGTGGAAGTATTTGTAAATTGAACTGGCAAATTGGCGCAAGAATTATTTGGTGTAAAAGTGAAATTGGCTGTTGGTGAATTTGAATTGGTTACAACAACTGTACTAGTATTTGTACAATTCGGTGCTGTTGTAACAGTAAGCATATACGTGCCTGGAGCATTCGCAATTGGATTTGCACAATTATTACAACTTAAAGCTGGTGCAGGATTTCCAGAAGGTAATGTCCAAGAAAATGTATAACCTCCATTTCCACCTGTGGCTGAACCATTGAGTTGAGCCCCAGAGGAACCGCTACATAAAAACACATCAGGACCCGCGTCAGCTTGCAAATTATTACACTGAGCAAAGCTAAAATTCTGCAAAGAAACTAAGATGAAAATACTGCAGAGTAGATTGAATTTATTAAACATGAAATTTACACTATACTTTTGAATCGCAAAGTTCGTCATTTTATTTTTATAACGCATACTTCAAATGACGTATATTTTTTAAAATAGTTCGTTTCAAAAATGCAAAAAGTTCAAATTATGTAACAATCAACAGGTTGTTAAATTTTTAACGTATTAATTTAATTTCAAGTACCCCTTAACAGATAAAAGTTGAACGACGAATATTAAAATGCATTGATTTGATGATTAGGAATCCTAAAACTCTGCAATTTAATTTGCTGATATCAAAAATGAAGCTAAAAAAAATGACCAAAATCAGCGTTTCTTTTTTGAAAATAGATGAACAAGTTGACTGAATAAGTGTTAAATTTGTTGAGTAAAGATTTTTAGTTCAATTCAAACTGAATAACTGTTGAATTGGATTATAAATTAGCTAATTCGAAAAAAAATAAAAACAAATTATTATCACATGAAAGATATTAATATTGAAGAAAAAGAACGCGAATTTCAAGCAAAAATTGATGCTGACATTAAGATCGAACCAAACGATTGGATGCCTGCAGAATATCGAAAAACTTTGATTCGTCAAATTTCTCAACATGCGCACTCTGAAGTTGTTGGAATGTTGCCTGAGGGAAATTGGATTACAAGAGCCCCAAACTTGAGAAGAAAAGCAGTTTTATTAGCAAAAGTTCAAGACGAAGCAGGTCATGGTTTGTACTTATACAGTGCCGCTGAAACATTAGGCTCTGATCGTGAAGCAACGATTGATGATTTACATGCTGGAATTGCCAAATATTCTTCCATTTTCAACTACCCAACTTTGTCTTGGGCTGATATGGGAATGATTGGTTGGCTAGTGGATGGTGCTGCTATCAGCAATCAGGTCCCATTGTGCAGATGTTCTTATGGACCATATGCAAGAGCGATGGTACGCGTTTGTAAAGAGGAATCTTTTCACCAAAGACAAGGTTACGAAATCGCAACAACTTTGTGCAATGGAACTCCAGAGCAAAAAGCTATGGCACAAGAATCTTTTAACAGATGGTGGTGGCCAGCTTTGATGATGTTTGGACCAGAAGATTCTGCTTCAAAACATTCAGCTTTGTCTATGAAATGGAAAATCAAACGTGTTTCAAATGATGATTTACGTCAGCAATTTGTAAACGTGACTGTTCCACAGGCAGAATTAATCGGACTTACTATTCCAGATCCTGAATTGAACTGGAATGAGGAAAAACAAGGATACGATTTTGGAAGAATCAATTGGGAGGAATTCAATAACGTAGTTCAAGGAAATGGACCTTGTAACAAAGAAAGATTAGACGCTCGTAGAAAAGCCAAAGAAAATGGTATGTGGGTAAGAGAAGCGGCGTTGGCACATGCTGAAAAACGCAAAGCAAAAATGGCTTCTTAAAATTGATTTTTACATTTTAAAAACATAGATTATGAGTTCAAATGAATGGCCTCTATGGGAGGTTTTTATCCGAAGTAAACAAGGATTAAGTCACAAACACGTTGGAAGTTTACGCGCAGCAGATGCTGATAATGCGATCAATAACGCCAGAGATGTTTATACAAGAAGAAGCGAAGGAATAAGTATTTGGGTAGTTGAATCAAAATTGATTTCAGCATCAGATCCGAAAGAAGCAGATGCACTTTTTGATCCAGCAGATACTAAAATTTACAGACACCCAACTTTTTACGAAGTGCCAGATGGTGTTTTACACATGTAAATAATTTCAAAATCAATATTTGGTACTTTCACTTTGAAACTATCAAATGTTACATTCAATTCAAAATGAATAAACAAGAAGCAATTTTAGAATATACTTTGCGCATCGCAGATGATAGTTTGTTGTTAGGTCATCGCATTTCTGAGTGGTGTGGACACGGACCGATTCTGGAAGAAGATATCGCATTGACAAACATCGCTTTGGATTTAATCGGGCAAGCTACAAACTTTTTTGATTACGCTGCCAAGGTTCAAGGTCAAGGAAAAACTTGTGATGATTTGGCATTTTTACGTTTGGAAAGAGAATATAAAAACGTATTGTTAGTTGAGCAAAAAAACGGTCATTTTGGTGACACGATGGCGCGTCAATTTTTCTTTGATGTATTTAGAAAATTATTTTTCGAAGCATTATCGAAAAGTGCTGATCAAGATTTAGCTGCAATCGCTGAAAAATCTTTGAAAGAAACACGTTACCATTTGAAACATTCTTCTGAATGGATTATCAGATTGGGAGATGGAACACAAGAATCACATGATAAAATTCAAGGATCTGTTGACTATTTATGGAAATTTACTGATGAGTTATTTTTCATGGATCAAGTCGATGAACTTTTGATTAAAGAAAATATCGCGATTGATTTGGAATCTTTGAAAGTGAATTGGAAAAGCTACATCAATGAAATTTTTCAAGAAGCAACATTGACTGTTCCAACAAATGGTTGGCAGCAAGCTGGTGGAAGAAAAGGACTACATTCTGAACACATGGGTTATGCCTTGGCCGAATTGCAATATATGCAACGTGCTTATCCAAACATGCAATGGTAACAAAAGATAAAATATGGGAACTTCTGGAGCAGGTTTTTGACCCGGAAGTTCCTGTTTTAAATATCGTTGATTTAGGCATCGTCAGAACGGTTGAATTGAACGATAATAGTTGTAAAGTGACCATCACTCCTACTTACAGTGGTTGTCCAGCGATGAAAACCATTGAAGAAGAAATTCAAAAATTGTTGCAAGAAAATGAAATTGAGGTTGAAATTGAATCAACGCTTTCTCCTGCTTGGACAACTGATTGGATTTCTGAAAATGGAAAAAACAAACTCAGAGAATATGGCATTGCACCACCTGAAAATGAAGTAGATAAAAGTGTGCTATTTGCCGAACAAACGATTGTCCCTTGTCCTTTGTGTAGATCCAAAAACACCAAAATGGTTAGTTTATTTGGAAGTACAGCTTGCAAAGCACATTATCAATGTAATGACTGCTTGGAGCCTTTTGATTACTTTAAATGTTTGAAATAAACTAAATAACCTCAAACAAATCTTCGTGACTTTTTCTCACTTTTTTCTGAAATTGATAGGCATCTTCTTCAGATCTATAACCTAGCGCACAAACAACTGTCGCGTGAAGATTTTTTTCAGATAATCCTAGAATTTCATCATACGCTTTCGATTCAAATCCTTCCATAGGTGAAGCATCGATTCTCAATTGAGCTGCTGCATGCAACAAATGCCCCAATGCAATGTAAACTTGTTTCGAATTGGCATCTAAAATTTCTTCTTCATTTTTAGAAACAACAGTTCTATGTAAATGACTTCTAAATCCAGCTAAATTTTCAAGTGGTAAATTCCTATGATTCGCATTGAGTTTTAGATAACTTTCAACAAATTCAGCATCGATACTTTTATAAGAACACATCACTAATAAGTGCGAAGCATCCGTAATTTGAGATTGATTGTATGACTTTTCTTTTAATTTTTCTCTTAATTCGGGATTTTCGATAATCAAAAATTTAAAAGGTTGCAATCCATTGGAAGTTGGCACCAAAGCCAATACATTTTTAAGAATATCTAAATCCGCTGAACTGACTTTTTTGGAAGAATCGTATTTTTTTGTGGCATAACGCCAATTTAAATCTTCAATAATTTGACTCATTCTACGAATAAATTTGAAACGTGTATTTGTTTTACAAAAGTACCTATTTAAATGAAAGCTACATTTAAACAATCATTGGCACTTCCATAATTAACAATTTAGACGCTGTTTTTGTTTCAAAGCAAACACTTTCAGTTTCCCACATTCCAAAACCATCTCTTCTATCCAATAATTGATCGTTTGCAGTTAACTGACCATCAATCAGAAACACATAAACGCCATTGTTTTTATCTTTCAAATTGTATTCAAAAGTCTGTCCTATTTCAAATTCTCCCAAATGAAACCAAGCATTTTGATGAATCCAAACACCATCATCATCTACTGACGGAGAAAGTATTTGGTGCAATTGATTTTTCATTTTCGTTTCATCCAAAGTAATTTGATCGTAACGAGGCGTCACATCTCTTTTGTTGGGAAACAACCAAATTTGCAACAATTCAACTTTATCCTCGGCGTTGGCGTTGAACTCACTGTGTTTGATTCCTGTTCCGGCGCTCATTACTTGGATATCTCCTGATTTGATGGTCGTTCCATTTCCCATCGAATCTTTGTGCGCCAAATCTCCCAACAAAGGAATCGTGATGATTTCCATATTGTCATGCGGATGCGTTCCAAAACCCATTCCTCCTGCGATGCTATCATCATTTAAAACGCGTAAAGCACCAAAATGAACACGTTCTGGATTGTAATAATTAGCAAAACTAAAACTGTGCGATGTTTCCAACCAACCATGATTTGCATAACCTCTGGTGCTGGCTTTATGTAATATTGTTTTCATTGTTTTTTCTTCTTTGTTTGGTAAATGATTGTATCCAACTTGTTGCATTAATTCATCGTAAGTAGATTTTTTCTCTTCTTTTCCAAATGCAAGATTGGAACCTGTAGCTGCTGCTGCAACACCTAAAATAGTACTTTTTACAAATGTTTTGCGATCCATAAAGTTGAACTTTGAATGTTAATTAGATCAAAGATAATAAAATAATTTCATTTATCTACCGTGGTAAATACTTTTTTATTTGTAAACTCCTTCTTGAATATGAAAAACTGTCAGAAAAGCAGCAAATAATGAATGTTGAAACCAAAATAGCGCTGAAAAACTTTAGAAAGTAATTAGAGAGAAATTGCCGAACTAAGAACGAACAAAAAAAGCCCACTTTAAGGGCTTTTAAATTATGTATTATTCTCTTTAATCAAATAATTCTTCCAACCCATTTGGCGGTGGATTACCTTGTTTTAGATCTAATTTAATTGATTGCCTACAGAGCTTCTTAATTACTTTATATTCTTCAAACATTGCTTCATCGGTTGAAAAGTTAGATGGAATGACAGTACTTGACAATGGTGATTTATTTAATGTATTGAGACTTAGAGAGCCTGATCAGGATTTATGGATAAAAGATTATTCTCAAGATTAATCCAATTTCATTTCAATAAAGCATTAAGATCCGCTGAATTATCAACGGGTCGATTTTACCATTAAACTCATAAAAAAACTGAAAATCAACACTTTTTTTTCTTCCCCTTCTTGCACAACTTAACACCGTTAAATGAATTTCCACAGCTTACAAAAACACAATGGAAATTTCAGACAGAGGAGAATAAGAAAAGGAAGAGTTGCAGAAAAGATTTCTACAATGCTGAACCACACACATGTTTGATTAAAAAATATTATTTATCAAAAGTTTATTTTTCATTTGTTTTATTGTTAATTTTCAATTTTCAATTTAAAACTACAGAACTATGGGTCTTTTTTCAAAATTAAAAGCAGCTGTTGGGATTGGTAATCCTAAAATTCAGTGTTTGCTGGAAAGCAATCAAGTTTACCGAGGTGACACAATCAAGGGAACAATTGAACTTAAAGGAACGTCAGGAGAAGTTCCAGTGGCTGGATTTATTATCGAACTCGTTGAAGTGGTTACACAAACCCGCTGGAATGCCAATACAAAAAGAGAAGAAGACTACAAGGTTGACCAAGTAGTGGCACGAAACTTAATTCCGATGAATGGACAAGTGATTAAAGCGGATGAAGTGATCTCAAAAGAATTTGAAGTGCTGATTTCACCCAATTCAAAAATCAGTTCTTTTCCCGTAGCACATATTTTAGGAGTTTCAGCGGATATTCCCGGACTGGATTCAAGGGCGCAACAGGAAATTTTCATAATTTGATATAGCGCCAAATACATTAGGCAATAAGAAGAATGAATGTATTACGATGTTAATCTGGACTATTTTGGCAAATAGCGGCACAGAATATAGCTTTATACCTAATGAAATAACTATGGATTATGGTATCTAAGATGTGAAAAACAAGTCCAGGAGCCGGAAAAACCGACTTAGATTTACACAGGATCCGCCTGCTATTTCCGCGTCAGCAATAAATAATTTGAATACATCGACTGCGAATGGGTTAAATTCTATTGCAAAACAGTATGGGTAATTTTTTCGCTAATATTGTAAAAGCTAGAGGTTCTCAACTTTCTTTGTATTCTGATGCAGATAATGTTAAAGACGAATTTATTAAAGATAAGAGATATGCAAATGGAGAGATTTTAAATAGACACATTGAGAATTTGAGCAGATTAGTAAGGAATAATAAAATAGTTGCTAATTAATATAAGGAAAATATGGATATCCTGAATATTTTTGAAATTAACTTGCAGAAAAAAGAACTTTTTTCTGCAAGAAAACAGAGTGGGAAATACGAATTAAAAGTAAGCAGTTTGATTGTTATGGATATGGAAGCTAGTTCTGATCCGATATTGAAAAGTGATTTGCCCTTTTCGTCTGCTTTAAAACAAACCCTTATTGATTTGTATACACAAGTTGGAGAAATCAGCCTTTCCTGGGATTTAAAAGAAGAAGATATTCCCAAAATCCGTGAAACCGAATGGATGAAAGAAAATTATCCCGAGGAAGATTATGATGACGATTATATTCAGGAAATTTTGAGTGGGGTGATCAACATTAATAGCCCGCAGCAACTGCATGAAGAAAAAATCGAAATGAATGGCAACTGGTATTACCCGCTTGATAATCATTATAGTATAATTGCTTGTTTTAAGGAAGAAAATGGAGTCATTGAAGATAATATTTACCTGCTCAATTCACAGGATGGAGGGCAAATTAGCGATATGAAAATCGGATGTATGGAATATCTTCAATTGGCTTATGAAGCTAAGCTCTTTTACTATTGGCAATATGCTTATACATATAAAGATAGTGATCACAATGAACGCCTCAAAGCAATGCTTCCTCAAATTTTAGAATTTGTAGATTTGGATCTAAGCAAGTTCTAAACGTAAATTGAAGTTTTGGAATAATAAAGATGGAAAAATAGTCAGGACGAATTTTGTCCCTGAGAAATACATACCAATTATTGTCTATACTTCTTTAAAAACGTACAACATTAATGAAGATATATACAAAGGATTAGTACAGTTACAAAAGTTCCTGAATATCATATAGAAGAAATTAAAAAAATCCTTGAACAATCGACATGGTATAGGCTGGAAAAAGCTTAAGAAAAATTTACCTAAAAAAACAAATCTCCAATTATTTAAAGCCATCTCAAAACTAGAGGAATTAAAAATAGAAATAATTAAAACATAAGAAAATGAGAGAATTTTTAGATAAAATCGAAACACTAGTTTATTTAGATTTTGAAGAAAATGAAAAGTTTAAAAACGTGGACATCGGATTTAGCGGTTCTGTCAATGATGAAGTTATTATCGATGCAAAAACTAAAGGATTAGGAGAGGATATTTCTAATTTTTATAAGTTGTCTAATGGCCTCCAGGCAAATTGGGATTACGATCTTTCCAAAAATCTCTTAGGTAGAATGAAAATTATAGAAATAGAATCTGTATTATCCGATTCTTGGGAAGATAAGTTATATGTTGAAGGAGATGACATAAAACTTAAGAATTTTAAACCATTGGATATTTTCATGCCGGAAGCTTGTTGTGGTGTAGTTTTGGATGGATCAGGCGACGATTGTATCTATTATCATGATTTTGGAAATGACTTTGTATTGCCATTGGATATCGATTTTAAAGGTTACTTTGAGTTAGCCATAGATGCAAAAATAATGACCTATTGGCAAAGATATTTGGTGTATCTGGTGAATGGTGAGCAAAACATTGAAATTTCCTTTCCAAGGAGAATGAAAGAAC